>JAFRLD010000217.1 GCA_017431395.1 Bacillota bacterium
AGGACGAGACGATATGGGAGGCCATCAAGAAGATGGTGAAAAAAATGCAGACGACGCTGGACTATTGCTGTGATGTCACGGAGAAGCGGTCGCACTTCCGCATCACGCAAAGGCTGGTCACGCTGCACCGAAACTAAAGGACCCGGAACAGGGGTTCCGAAACTAAAGGATCCGAACCAGGAGAGGACTGCGAAGATGAGTCTTTACGCGATCGGGGACCTTCACCTGCATTTTCAGAGTGAGGTCAAATCAAAAAGCCAGCGGCGCGACCGAAAATGGCGGAAGCACGAGGTGAAGTTCAGCGGGGCTTGCCAGTCTTTGCTTAAAGAAGATGATACGCTGGTGCTCGTGGGCGACCACAGCTGGGGTCGGAAACTGGCGGAGTGCGAGGAGGATTTCGAGTACATCCGGAACCTGCCCGGGCGAAAGATCCTGATCCGCGGCAATCACGACCAGTTCTGGGATGCGAAGAAGACCGGCCGGCTGAATGAACTGTATCAGCCGGAGCTGAATTTTTTGCAGGATAGTTTCGAGGTGTATCAGGACTATGCCATCGTAGGGACGAAGGGATTCACCTTCGAAGGGCCGTTCTATCTGGATCACCGGGGGAGGATCTTCGACTGGGACCGGACCGAAGAAGCCCACTCCTGGAAGCTGATCGAGAGGGAACTGGAGAGGCTGCGCAGATCCTTCGAAGCTGCAAAGGCTGGAGGCTTTCATAAATATATTATGTTTTTGCATTATCCTCCGACGAACATCATGGAGCGGGAGAGCGGATTCACGGAAATGGCGGAGGAATACGGAGCGGAGCAGGTGATTTATGCCCATAGCCACGGAGACCTGCGGTATCATGACAGCATAGAGGGCGAAATGAACGGAGTGCAGTACCACCTGGTTTCAGGGGATTATCTGCAGTGGGTGCCAAAGAAGATTTTGGATTAAAAAAACGGAGGATATTACAATGGAACTGATCGAGATCATGCGCCATAGACGCAGTATCAGAAAATATGCGGACGAAGCGGTCCCTGAAGAGAAGCTGGAGAAGATCCTGCAGGCGGGCCTGCTGGCCCCGACCAGTATGGGCAAGCGCCCCTGGGAGTTTTATGTGGTCAAGGACAAGGACACGCTGGAGAGGCTTTCGAGGGCGAAAGTCCACGGAGCAGCGCTCCTTGCGGGCTGCGATACGGCGATCGCGGTGTTCGCGGACAGTGACCTGTCGGATGCCTGGATCGAGGACAGCTCGATCGCGCTGGCTTACATGGATCTGATGGCGTCCTCTCAGGGCCTCGGAAGCTGCTGGGTGCAGATGCGCATGCGAAAAGACGCGGACGGCGGCGACGCGGAGCAGAACGTCCGGGAGATCATGGGCGTGGGGGATCCTTACCGGTTGGTCGGGGTCCTGGCGCTGGGGATCCCGGCGGAAGAGAAGGCCGGCTATAGTCTGGACGAGCTGAAATGGGAGAAGGTGCACAGATGAAAAAGAAATTCGTATTGGCATTCATAGTTTGTATTGGAGTGTGTGTGGCCAGCCTTTGCGGGTGCGGGAGCACGGGAGCAGATGAAGCGGCGGACGGCGCGGACAGCGGTGAAGCGATCACTACCCAGGCGGATGATGGAGCATGGAAGGCGGCCTACCTTGAGGTGCTCCAAGGGGATCAGGATATGATCGAAGCTTATACCCGGGAGGATGTTCCGGGGACGGTGGCGCTGAATGATCTGAATGGGGACGGCACGCCGGAACTTCTGTATTTTGTCAGGGATGATGCGCAGATGTTCCCGTATATGAAGATCTGGACGTTCGCGGACGGGAGCACCCAGCAGATCTCTTATCATAAGGCGGTGGCGGATGATTCATATTCGGACCTGCCGGTCGATGCCCTGTACGATTATGAGGTCCAGGGCGGAACGAGCTATATGGTGTTCAAAACGAAGGATGGGAACCTGCAGATGTCTTCCTTCACGTTCGGGGCGGAGAACAGCCCCGGCGCCACCAGCACTTACAAGATGGATGGATCCGAGCTCACCGAGACCCTGTATTTCGGGTTCGTGGACAGCTTCCTGAACAGCATGCTCGAGCAGCCGGAGGACCTGAATATCACCTATAGCAAAGACGGAAAAGAGATCTACGAGGACGAGTACATGGAGCTTCTCGGCAGCTGCTCGGAGAACCTCGAGGAAGTGATCTTCGCCACCAAGATGCCGGACGGGGTGATGGAGATCGACCCGCTGTGGCTCGCGGCAGAGGGCAAGACGTCTGCGGGCATGACTTATGATGAGGCCGTGCAAAAGCTGGGCGAATGAGGGTCCGAAGGCCCGGATAAGAACTGCTATATCATCGGCGTGGTGACGGTCGGCTGCTCCGACGAGAGACCTGAGCCAAGGCCAAGAAGGAAGATCGAGTATAAGACGTTGTAAGCGATCATCGGGATTTCGTTCGGGGCACAGATCGTGGATATCAGAAGGTAAGTTTATGAAGAAATTCATCGTATTTCTGATACTGGTTTTGCTGGGGTTTGGGGGCTGGTTTTTCTGGGACAGCTTCCAGGGCGCAGAGCATGATTCTGCCAAGCTCGAGCAGGTCTATGATATCGAGGACCTGCCGGCTTATGCAGGGGAGGCCACCGTTGAGGTGAACGGGGGGAGGCCAGCCTTTGCATCGAAAGAATTAAAGCCGGAGTTCTTCCAGAAGCTGAGTGACCTGGACAGCAAAGGCAGGTGCGGCCCCGCCACCGCCTGCCTGGACCGGGAGCACATGCCGGAAGGGGAGCGCGGGAGCATCGGCATGATCAGGCCTTCGGGCTGGCGGCTCTCGAAATACGATTTCATTGATGGGAAGTACCTGTTCAATCGCTGCCACATGATCGGCTGGCAGCTGACTGGACTCAACGCAGAGGAGCGGAACCTGATCACCGGCACGCGGTACATGAATGTGGAAGGAATGCTTCCGTATGAGAACCGGGTGGCGGGGTATTTACGGCGGACCGGGAACCACGTGCTGTACCGGGTGACGCCGATTTTTCATGGCAAAGAGCTGATCTGCCGCGGCGTGCAGATGGAGGCCGAGTCGGTCGAGGATCAGGGGAAGGCGCTCTCTTTTAATGTCTACTGTTATAATGTCCAGCCGGGAGTGGAGATCGATTACCGCGATGGCGAGAACCGTTTGGTTGAGGAGGCGGGGAGCCGGGGATTGACGGCTGAGGATGAGGCCGCAAAGGCTGGACCAGACGCGGATGGAGAGGGCGCGGTTGAGAGCGCTGGGGATGAGAGCGCGGATTGCGATTACGTGCTGAACACGAACACGCACCGGTTCCATAACCCGGACTGCAGCAGCGTGCAGGATATGAAGGCGCGCAACAAGAAAGAGTTTAACGGCAGCAGGGAAGAACTGATCGAGAAGGGGTACAGGCCTTGCGGGAATTGCAAGCCGTAGGGCAAGTAGGCCGGCGGTTGAGTTG
>JAFRLD010000218.1 GCA_017431395.1 Bacillota bacterium
AACGAAGGGGTAGACCCGGCCCAGCTCGAGGTCGGCAGCACCCTGCTGATCCGGCAGAACGCTCCGCTCCTGACCGTGCGACTGACAGAGAAACGTTCCTATACACAGGCCATCAAATACAAGACCGTCAGAAAAAAGACCGACGAAATGTACGAGGATGAGCAGATCATCGAACAGGAAGGAGAAGACGGTTCGGAGGATATCGTAGAACGTACGGTATCCATCAACGGTGAGCAGGAGGAGCTCAGGGTACTGAAGGATGAGGTCACGAAGGAACCGGTCCAGAAGGTGATCCTGGTCGGTACAGCAGAGCGTCCGCCTTCGGTCGGAGATGGCGTATATATCTGGCCGCTGGCCGGAGGGTACACGCTGACCTCCCATTACGGATACCGCTGGGGCAGGCTCCACGCGGGGATCGACCTTGGTACGCCGACAGGTAACGATGTACTGGCAGCCGATGGCGGAGTCGTCGTCAGGGCCGGGTATTTCGGAGGATATGGATATTGTGTAGACATCGACCATCAGAACGGACAGATGACCAGGTATGGACATCTCAGTTCTATTCTGGTCAGCGTCGGAGATGAAGTCTACGAAGGACAGCATATTGCGGAGTCCGGTAACACCGGCGCCAGCACCGGCGCCCACCTGCATTTCGAGATCCACGTCAACGGACAGACACATGATCCGCTGCAGGATCTGCCTTAAGCCTTAATCCTTAAGCAAGGGGAACGGAAATGGGAAGAAAAAAAAGACGTAGCAGCAAATTCCGGGACAGCAGCCTGGTCATCGATATGGAGCAGGCCAGAGAGGAACGCCGGCAGCGTCAGGAAAAAAGAATAAGAGAGAAGCAGGAGAAAGAAGAACGGGAGCGGGCCAAACAGGAACGACGGGAGCAATCCGGCCCTACCAGGTCCGGCCGCGAGGCGCCGATCAATACGACCTATAGCGGCCCGTCCAGTGAGCGTCAGGATCGCCGGAGAATGGCCTTGCGCAGGCGCAGGAATTCGAGGCGGCTGATCGCGACCCTGGCAGCGGTCTTCATCGTTGTCGTTCTCGGATATTCCGTCGGGAATATCCTGCTTCTGAAACACGACCTGCACACAGCTGAGAAGGAGCAGGTAGCGTACCAGGAAGAGAAGGAGCAGCTCCAGAGGGACCTGAAGGAGATCGATGACCTGCAGAATCTGGAGGAGCAGGCCCGTAACCAGATGCGCCTGATCAAACCGAATGAGACTTTGTATATATTCCCGGAGAATATGACACAGCAATGAATCTGTATTCGACAAAAACCATTCGACAACTGAAAGAAAAATACGGATTTCGCTTCGCGAAAGGCCTTGGTCAGAACTTCCTGACGGACCCCTCTGTACCGGAGGCGATGATCGCCGGAAGCCAGATCGGGCCGGAGGATCTCGTCATCGAGATCGGACCCGGGATCGGTGTGCTGACCGCAGCGGCGGCGGAGGCTGCCGGAAGAGTGGTCGCTATCGAGGTGGATGAGCGGCTGCTTCCGATCCTTGGCGAAACGCTGCAGGAATACGATAACATTGAGATCATCTGTGCAGATGTCCTGAAAACGGACTTGCGGGAGATCATTGAAACACAAAAGACAAAATATCAGATAACCGGAGATGTCCGGATCATCGGGAATCTCCCCTATTACATCACGACGCCTATCATCATGAAGCTACTGGAAGAGGAGCTCCCGGTGAAGACGATCACCGTGATGATGCAGAAAGAAGTCGCGGACCGGATTGAATCCGGGCCCGGCAGCAAAGCGTATGGCGCGATCTCTGTGGCCGTGCAGTACTATGCAGAGGTGTCCCGGATCGTGTCTGTTCCGAAAGAGGTGTTCCTCCCGAGTCCTAAGGTGGACTCGGCAGTGCTTTTGCTCGAGCTGCGGGAGACCAGGGCGGTCCAGCCTTTGGATGAAACGCAGTTCTTCGCATGCGTCCGCGCAGGATTCGGACAGCGGCGAAAGACACTGAGCAATGCCCTCTGCGGAGCGGGAAAGATCCCGAAAGAAACGGTGCGGGAAGCCCTGTCTGCGGCAGGCATCGATGAGAGCCGTCGTGCGGAGACGCTGAGCATCGAAGAGTTTGCGCGGATCGCGGACGAACTGACAACAAGAGAAGGTTCAGAATGGAAGAAAACAGAAACGAACTGACCGGTGAGAAAAAGAGCCTGGCCTATAGAATCATACATAATAGCATCCTTATTCTGGCACTGACATCGATCGTAGACGATTTTATCGTGGAGAGCCTTTCACGGCACGATCCGGTCGCGGCAGCGCAGTTCATGATCCAGCATCCGCTGGTCTCGATCTGTAACTGTATGCTGATCATCGCGGTGCTCTCGCTTTCGCTTCTTTTCAGGAGGCGGGCTTTCGCGCTGTGTATGTTTTCGCTGATTTGGATCGGGCTAGGCATCACGAACTGCATCGTTCTCGCCAACCGGATGACTCCGTTCAACGTCAAGGACCTCAGCAACCTGAAGGAAGGGACACAGATCCTGAGGAATTATTTCTCGGTGACCAACCTGATCCTGATCGGTGCGATCATCGCTATCCTGGCGGTGATCATCATCGTCCTGTTCCGCAAGCTCCCGAAACGACAGCAAAAAACCAATTTCAAGAGATCTATCATCGCGATCATTGTGATCGTGGCATTGAGTTTCGGTGTGCTGCAGGGCGGGATGAAGGTCGGCATTCTGGATACGTTCTTCGGGAACCTGGCCTATGCATACCGTGATAACGGGAC
>JAFRLD010000219.1 GCA_017431395.1 Bacillota bacterium
ATGACGAACAGGCCCGGGATGGCGAAGCCGCCCGGGATGACATCCAGCAGCATATTAGCGGTGCTCTCCGCTCCGCCGGAAGCTTTAGCTACTCCGCTGAAGGCTCCCGCCAGCAGGAAGATGAACAGCATGATGGTGATGTTGTCGTCTCCGATCCCTTTCGCGCAGGCCGAGATCTTCTCGTTGAACGACAGTTCCGGGTTCTGAACGAAAGCTACCGCCAGGGCCACCATGAAGGCGACGACGACGGACATGACATAAAAGCCCATGCCGCCTTCGGGCGGATTGACATACTCATAATAGATACCGCTGCCAAGGTAGACCACCAGGAATACGATGATCGGCAGCAAAGCAAGACCGTTCGGTTTTTTCTTGTCCATTTCTTCTCACTCCTCGATTAATACTGATTTAAATATATACTTTATCAATGTTCGGCGAATTCGTCAGATAGACGAGGGTCGCATACTTGATATCGAACTCGATGATGTCGCCGACCTGCAGGTCGCGTTTCACATCCTGTACGTCCAGGATGGTGTGGTCGCTGGATGCTCCGAGTACCTCTGCCCCCTCTTCGCAGCAGATGAGCTCGGAAGGATCCCCATAGTCACATTTGCCGAGGCCTACGAGGGCTCTGCGCCGGATCCCGCGGTCCTCGTACTGGACCTGATGTCCGAACGCATCGAAACCGATCTCGCCCACCGGATGGGATGGCTTGTCCTTTACCTCGATCACCTCAGCACGCAGCTTGAAGGCATCCTGATACATGTTGTCCATCTCATATCCGTAGAGATGCGGCAGGTCGTAGTTCAGCAGGATCCCCTCACCGCAGCGGAGCATGTTGACCCGGGAGGGCAGGTTGCCGTCGATGACTCTCATGAGAGAGCTGGTCGCGCCGCCGGAGATGATCTCCAGCTCCCTGCCGATCCGCTCCTCGATGCGCTCTGCGATGTCCACCAGCTCCTGGATCTTCTCCGGTGTAGCCAGGACGGACCCGTAGCAGCCGACGTTGACGCCGACCCCTGCCAGATGCAGGTTCTTGAGTTCCTTCTCCACCATCTCAGCTACATCGACCATTTCGTCCTTGTCCCAGAAGCCTTCTCTGAGATCCCCGCAGTCCGCCATCAGGATGACATTGTGCTCCCTGTCCTGCAGTCTAGCCTGCACGTTCAGCTCCCGGAGCACGGTCACTTCGCTGTTCAGGGAGTAGTCGCAGATCCGCACGACATCTTCGGCCTCACTGAGCATCGGGATGCGCACCATCATCAGCGGTGTCTGGATCCCGGCTTCGCGAAGAGGCTCCAGCTGCTCCAGTCTCGAAGAAGCGATGTAGGAGCATCCGGCCCGTTCGAACTGCCGGGCGCATGGGATCAGGCCGGAGCATCCTTTGATGACGCCCGCGATCTCCACGTCCTGCTCATCGCACATCTTGCGGACATGCTCAATGTTGTTTCTCAGCTTGTTCAGGTCAATGACCAGTTTCGGGTATCCCGGTTTCTTATACATTATTTCGCCTCCTTCGCTGCCTTCGCAGCCGCCGCGGCTTTTTTCGCTGCGGCTTTCGCTGCTTCCTTCGCTTTCACTTCTTCAAACAGTGCGTCGAATTCTCCGTTCAGGTACGCGTCCGTGAGCCGGACGCAGTCCTCAATGCAGCCGTTGCAGGAACGCAGGACTTTTTTCGTATCCACGCCCTTTAGCTCCCGGCAGATGATGGATCCGTTCTGCTCCTGGAATCTCCGGATCAGCTCCTTCGAAACGCGGTAGCTGTTCTTCTTTGTCTTCGGCTTCTCAAGGTCTCCGTCGGATTCCTTCATGCCGATGACCGCCGCCATGCCGGACAGGGCGCCGCAGGTGGTCATGGTCCCCATGCCGAACCCGAAGGCTTCCATGATCTGAAAGACCTCTTTCTCATCCCGGCCCATATCCTCCGCGAACACACAGGCTACCGCCTGAGCGCAGTTGAATCCTTTCTTGTGGTAGGCCATCGCCTGGCTGATCCGCTCGTCCAGCCTTTGCTTATCTGTTTCCGCGCTCATCCGTTCTTCCTCCCATATTTATCTACCAGGATCCGGCCGACGTGCACGCCGCTGGCGGACGCCTGGGAAAGGGAATGGGTCACGCCGGAGCCATCGCCGAGCGCATAGAGGCCTTTCACCTTCGTCTCCAGGTTTTCGTCGACCTCGACCTTCGAGTTGTAGAATTTGACTTCGACGCCGTAGAGGAGCGTGTCCTCATTGGCGGTTCCGGGTGCCAC
Organism: Bacillota bacterium; assembly: GCA_017431395.1. GTDB lineage: Bacteria > Bacillota > Clostridia > Peptostreptococcales > Anaerovoracaceae > Lentihominibacter. Next base: position 2,252 of record JAFRLD010000219.1, read on the forward strand.
CTTGTCCAGCGCGTAGATCATTTCGATGATGTTGTCGAGCTGGCGCTTCGGGATGACGAGGGAAAGGTCTCCCGGGGTCGCCTGCAGGGTCGGTCTGGTAAAGCACTTGGCCATGCGGCGCTCGCTGGACCTGCGTCCTTTCACCAGATCTCCGAAACGCTGCAGCAGCACGCCTCCGCCCAGCATGTTGGAGAGTCTGGCTATGGATTCACCGTACTCATTGCTGTCGCGGAACGGCTCCGTGAAGTGGTTCGAGACCAGCAGGGCGAAGTTGGTGTTCTCCGTCAGAAGCGACGGATCCGCATAGCTGTGGCCGTTGACCGTAACGATCCCGTTCGTGTTCTCGGATACGACCTCCCCGTAGGGGTTCATGCAGAAGGTCCGCACCATGTCGTTATATTTATCCGTCTTATAGACGATCTTGCTTTCGTAAACATCGTCAGTGATGTGCTTGAAGATCTCCGCCGGAAGTTCCACGCGCACGCCGATGTCGACGCGGTTTCTCTGCTGGGGGATCCCCAGTTTATCGCAGATCCCGGAGATCCACTTGGAACCGGAGCGGCCGGTGGCCATGACCAGGTCTTTGCAGCTAAAGGTTTCGCCGCCATCCGTAACGACCGTGAAGGTCCCGTCCTCTTCATGGGTCACATCGCTGATGGTCGTGTGGAACTGCATGTCGATCTTGTCCGAGCTGTAGTCGAACATCTTGCCCAGGATCCGCATGTTCCGGTCGGTCCCCAGATGGCGCACCCTCGCCTCGAGGAGATGCAGGTCATTTCTGAGGCAGACGGTCTTCAGCTCCGAGCTTGCTGTGGAATAGAGCTTGGCATCCGCCCCGCCCATGCTGCAAAGCACTGCGTCCACGTACTCCATCAGCTCCATGGCCTTGTCGCGTCCAACGTAGTTATGCAGATCTCCTCCGAACTGGGTCGTGATATTGTACTTCCCGTCGGACAGGGTTCCCGCACCGCCGTAGCCATTCATGATGTGGCACGGATTGCATTTGACGCAGGTCTTGGTGACCCCGCGCTTGATCGGGCAGACACGCTCCTCGAGGCGTCCGCCTTTGTCCAGGATCAGAACGCTGGCGTTGATGTCCAGTCTCGCCAGTTCATAGGCGATGAATACGCCGCCGGCACCCGCGCCGACAACGATGATGTCATATTTCTTCATTACTGTTTACTCTCCTTTATCTCTTCCAGGACCTCTTTGATGAGAACCCGCTCGTCCATGTCGTATTTGACCCCGTTGATCTCCTGATAGGTCTCGTGGCCTTTGCCGGCGCAGATGATGATATCGCCCGGCTCGCCGTGTTCGATGGCATAACGGATGGCTTCCTTTCGGTCGATGATCTCGACGTACTTGCCATTTGTTTTCCCGATCCCGGTCTTGATGTCGTCAATGATCGCCTGCGGGTCTTCCCTTCTCGGATTGTCCGAGGTGATGATGGTCAGGTCCGCCAGGTTGCCGGACGTCTCACCCATTTCGAACCGCCGCTCTCTCGACCGGTTGCCCCCGCAGCCGAACAGGCTGACCAGCCGGTGCGGATGGTATTCCCTCAGCGTCGTCAGCAGGGATTCCAGTGCCATGGCGTTGTGGGCGTAGTCGATCATCAGCGTGAAGTCATCGCTTACTTTGATCAGCTCGACCCTGCCTTTTACCCGGATATCCTTAAGCGCGGAGATGATGGCCTCCGGCGATGCTCCGAAGTGGCGGCAGATGGCGATGGCGGTCAGGGAATTGTAAACGCTGAACTTGCCCGGAATGTCGATCTCCACCGGGAAATCCATCAGGCCCCGGACGTGATAGGCGATCCCAAGATAGCCGGGTCCGGACACCAGCTTCATGTCGTCCGCCCGCAGGTCCGCTTCTTCGCTGAGTCCGTAGGTCTCGATCTCACAGGTCGCTCCTTCTATGATCTGCTCGAAATGCTTATCGTCCCGGTTCACTATGCCGATGCGGCACTGCTTCAGGAGCATCTTCTTGCACTCCAGATAGTGCTCGAAGCTCGTGTGCTCGTTCGGTCCGATGTGGTCCCGTTCGATGTTGGTGAAGATGCCGTAATCAAAGGTGAAGCCTGCCGTCCGGTGGAGCATGAACCCCTGAGAGGACGCTTCCATGACGACGCAGTCGCAGCCCGCCTCGACCATTTCCCGGAAGTATTTCTGGATGGTGTAGGATTCCGGTGTGGTGTCCGGTGCGGGATAGGTCTTGTCTCCAACGATCGCTTCGATGGTGCCGATCAGGCCGACCTTGTGCCCGGTCTTCTCCAGGATCG
>JAFRLD010000024.1 GCA_017431395.1 Bacillota bacterium
CCTTTATGTGGCTCTGACGAGGCCCATGGAACGGCTTATGATCGTCGGAGCGGCCAAGAGTGCTGAGAAGCTGCCGCACTTTTTGGGGAAGGGGTCTTTCCTCGATATGCTCTACCCGGAGCTTGCCGAGATGGCGGAGGAGGATCCCGCGCCGGCAGAGATCGTGCTGCATGAACCTGGTTCCAAAGCTGGTCCTCCGGCAGAAGAGCCGGCCGAGACCGCAGCAGGACCGGAAGAAGCGGCGACGGCTGAGGGCGCTGCAGCGGAGAGGCAGAGCCTCGATCCGGAGGAACTAGACCGCAGGCTCCGTTTCCGCTATGCGCACGAGGCAGGCCAGCTTGTGCGGAGCAAGTACTCCGTGACCATGCTGAATAAGCGTAGAGACGGGGCAGCAGATCCGGTAGAGCCCCAGATACCGGTGCTTCGCAGGCTCCGTCCGGAGCAGGAGGAGCAGCGACTCAGCGCGGCGGAGGTCGGCACGGCCATGCATACCTGCATGGAGCGGATCGATTTCGCCAGAGCACTTGTCGAGGGCCTGCCCTATATTCGCGGGTTCGCGGCTTCTCTGCATGAGAAGGGCATCCTCACAGACGAGGAGTTCGAGGTCATACGTCCGGAGGACATCGACGCGTTCTTCCGGGAGGAGATCGGCGCCCGTGCGGCCAGGGCAGACAGGCTTTACCGGGAGAAGGAGTTTATCCTGAACAAAGAGGTCGACGGAGTGCCGACCGTCGTGCAGGGCGTGATCGACTGCTATTTCGAAGATGCAGGCGGACTCGTGCTGATCGATTACAAGAATACCCGGGCTTTCGATGAGGACGCAGAAGAGGTGATCGCAGAACGCTATGCGGGACAGATCCGGTTATACCGGGAGGCACTGGAGGAAGCGCTTCAGATGCCCGTGCGTGAGGCATGGCTGTATCTGTTTCGCAGCCGGAAATTCATACCAATCCCTTCAGATCCGAAGGATGAGGCGAAGATAGAACAGTAGTAGGGAGGAACGATCTTATGCGTGACAGAAAAAACGCCGGCAGGCTGACCAGAGGAGGTTTGATCCTGCTGTTAGGGCTACTTATGACCTGCCTTTGCATAGGGTGTGGCCAGAAAGACTCACACATTGAGCCGGACCCGACGGGCTCCACCGGCATGGAGAAACAGGCTGTAGAGCCGGGAACGCGCGGCATCGACCAGACGAAGGTCCCGGACCGGAACGGGACATACGACAAGAGGGACGATGTGGCCCTGTACATCCATATGTACGGGGAGCTGCCGAAGAATTATATCACGAAAAAAGAGGCACGGGAGCTCGGCTGGCAGGGCGGCAAACTGGAGCCCTACGCACCGGGCAAGTGCATCGGAGGGGATTATTTCGGCAACTATGAGGGGATCCTTCCGGATGGGGAATACCATGAGTGCGACATCGGGACACTCAAAAAAGAGCGCGGCCCGAAACGGCTGATCTATTCAGACACGGATATCTATTACACCGATGATCACTATGTGACCTTCGTGCAGCTTTATAATAAGGATGGTGCATTATAATGAGATATATCGTCGATTTAACTGGAGTCAAAGACAGGGAAGAGCTGCACGAGCGCATCGCGCGTGACCTGCAGTTCCCGGAGTGGTATGGCAAAAATTTCGATTCGTTTCACGATATGCTCGGGGCGATGGAGGGACAGATCATCTTCACCGGCTATGACAGCGCGTTAGAGGCCCTGTCTACGTACGCGCAGGGCCTGCGGATGGTCTGTCTCGATACGGTGGAAGAAAACCCGGACCTTAAGATCGATTTCGTGGATACCTGGGAAGAGGATCCGGAGGATGGTCCGGAAGATGATTTCCTGAGCGCGGCAGACGTAGAGGACTGATCCCGGCCAGAAACCCTGCGCCGAGAGGTCGAACATCCTGCGCCGAGAGGTCAATCCAGGTCAGAAGGGCCGATGATGTGGGCCGGTCCATCGCTGTGGACTTGGTCCAGCTGGTTGCGGATGTTCTGCATGCGCTTGTCGAGGTCCGTACTCAGGATGGCGCATTCCAGAAGCTCATCATAAAGTGACTCCGCGAGCTCGTCCGGCAGGTCCTTCTTGTAACGGATCTTGTGTTCCAGACTAGCCCAGAAATCCATGGCGATGGTACGGAGCTGGACTTCGACCTTCATATCGCGCTTCTCGTGTTCCAGAAAGATCGGCACGGAAATGATCAGGTGCAGGCTGCGGTAGCCGTTGCTCTTCGGGCTTCGGATATAATCCTTGCTCTCGATCAGGGTGATATCGTCCTGTTCGAGCAGGCAGTCCGCCAGGGCATAGATGTCATTCTGAAAAGAGCAGATGACCCGTACGCCGGCGATATCATTGATGTTTTCGTAGATCGACTCCATCGTCAGCGGCACTTCGTACCGGTTGATCTTCTCGATGAGAGATTCCAGAGTCTTAAGTCTTGTCTTGATGGTCTCGATCGGGCTGTGATCGTAGGTGAGCATGAACTCTTCGTTCAGCACGCGCAGCTTCGTCTCGACTTCCATCATCGCGCATTCGGAGTAGGTGAACAGCGTATCGATCTTCTGCATGTTCTCCCCGAAGAATTTCATGAACTCCCTGGTGGTCAGCCGGCCGAGCAGCAGCTCGTTCTTTTTTTCATTGATATAATCACGGATATTGATCCCGGTTCTGATCTGCATTAACAGCGCCCCCTCGTAATTTCTGTTCATATTATATCAGAAAGGTATAAGAATTTAAATATTCCGTTGGTGAAAGTTGTGTGAAGTCCACAAAACCAAAATTATCCAATGTTAAATATTGACAACAATGCAAGGATATGCTAATATACCAATAAATGGTAAGCAAAGGCTGGACATGACCAGGACGAAACCGGTAAGGAGAAAGGACCCCGTTATGATGGAATATGAACTGTTCAAGAAGCTGATCCCCGAGCGGATCCACGAATATCTGCCGCCCGTGTACCACAAGTATACGCCGGACGTGCGGCAGGTGGAGAAGGTGAATGAGACGAAGGACGCGTTTTGCATGATGCCGCCGGATAAGAATCCGATGGTGGCGATCCCGACGCTTTATCTGGATGATCTTTACCGGGACTTCGCCTTAGATGAAGACCTGGAACGCGTGCTGGGGGAGACCGCTAATGTGATCATGACCTGGTCCGGGATCGAGGTGCCGGAGCTCGCGGACTTCACACTGGAGAAGCATACCGACAAGGTGATCGTCAACCTGATCAGCAGGTCTATGAACAAGAAACTGCTCGCGACCATCCCGCACCGGGACTTCCTCGATATGGCCGTGATCTACCGCCTTGTCCAGAGCATCAACGAACAGGGGATCAACTCCGCGATCATCACGAATGAGATCCTGTCCGGCTCCGGCCTCGATGCCGATGAACTGCACAGGCTCGCCCTGGAGAACACTCCCCGGATGATGGAGATCCGGATCTACAATTCCGATCAGGAAGGTGTCTACGTCGTGACCAACCGAACCGGGATCTGCGGGGCCGCCGCCATGCTCTATAAGGAGGAGATGCGAAGGATCGCGGATCTCACCGAAGGCGACTTCTTCATCCTGCCGTCCTCCATCCATGAATTCTTCGCCATCGATGCCAGGAGGGCGGACCCGGACGAACTCGTGAAGATGCTCGCCGCCGGGAACCAGTGCGTGACCCGTCCGCAGGAACAGCTCTCCAATGTGATCTACCGCTACGACGCGAGGAGCGGGAAGATCCTGAAGGAGATCAGTTATTTCGCCGGGTAGGGGCGGGTGGCCATTCACCTGCGCCTCAGCGCGAAAAAAAGGAGCGCTGCTCTCGATTTAAGTGCTGCGCTCCGAAAAAAACTATCTAAAATCAAGCTTTATTTACAGGTTGCCTTTAGCTACGATCACATCGATCAGTCTGGCACACTCGTGCAGATCATTAACGATTGATTTGACGAAGCTCTTCATAAATATCCCTCTTTTCCGAATTTTTTTATCTCACCGCTGTGCGGCGTGACCTCTTTCTTACAATGATAGTATAGTGTTTATGTTGTGGCGTTTCAACCCCTAATACCGTACCAATTTGCTGTCATTGCCGTGTGAAAGCCGGATGATTGTCTGCAATATTCTGATAACAGGACTGTTTTGCAGGAAGGGACGGACCAGCCTTTGCTCCATGAGAAGCTTGGAATTTCAAGGACCGATCTGATTTCTGCCCGTGATCCTTCGCGCAGCGGATGACTCATTTGCGCATGGATTTCTTTGTCGTGGGAGCCAGGCAGGTGTGCTTGCACCGGATCAGGAGACACGAATTCTCGAATATCTCCGAATTCTGTGCGGTCGTGCGCAAAATACACTAGTATTATAAGGTTAATTGATTCTAACTGCTGTGAATATGGTATTTAATGACATATATTAACAATTATAGGAATTTTAATTGGGATAACGCCAGATAATATATGCAATTTCAGCTCGAAACGCCGAAACGACAGGCGTTAGAGAACACTAACAACCTACAATCGGATGTTACTGTTCACGTTCGCGCAAAATCTGGCTATTTTCGGAAAGTAGTGTTCACATCGAATGAGAAGCAGGAGTTCCACCAGCCAATCTATAACAGAAATATCGTTTGGCAGGAGGCGCAGAATTCCTTCTTGGGAGTGATTCCTGAAAATCCATGGGTATGCGCACCCATGGATACCTGTGATTCACTCCCAGAAGATGAGCGGATCTGCCTCGATCCTTGGGTGTGAATCATTGATTTGCGTGGGAGCGCACACCCAGTTAATTGAGCAAATCTTACCCAAAATGGAAAATCGCCTCTCTGAGAAAGGAAATCCGAAGAGGAGAATTACCTTTAAGGGGCAGATCAAAACAGGGCAGAAGCGCGTTTGGCGTCTCGCAGGTCTGGCGGCTCTGGTCGAGATGGACACGGACGGATCATTCAGGCAGCATGAGTCACGAATCGCGCGGCACAGGAATATATTTCGCCGTTTACGATCATTTGTAGTATACTGTTCGTAGCGTCCGGGGCAGAAAAGCCCGGACGAGCAGGCCGGATGGAGGAACAAGATGGACGAGACAGCATTGACGAAAAAAGCGATCCGCAAAGAGATCCTGGCAAAGCGCCGGGCTATGCCCGCGGAACAGGTAAGTGAGCTATCCGAGAAGATCTGCGAGAGGGTGCGCGGGACGGACCTGTACAGGGAGGCGGCCAGCCTTTGCGTATATATGCCGATCAATAATGAAGTGGAGGCGAACCGGCTGATCGGGCCGGCCCTGGAAGACGGGAAGAAGGTGTACATACCGAAGGTGACCGGCGAGGAGATGGTCTTTAACGCATACGATGAGGAGAAGATGATCGAAGATGGGCCGTTCCATATCCGGGAGTCGGTATCGGAAGATGTGCTGGAGCCGGATGAGCACACGCTGATCATCATGCCGGGGTCGGTGTTTGATC
>JAFRLD010000220.1 GCA_017431395.1 Bacillota bacterium
AGGGCGAATGCGCCCCGAGAGCGGATGTGCTGGATGATATCAGTGCCCTGCTGACCTGCGCCCAGCTGAAATATCCGGGCCTTCCGATCATCCTCTACGGGCACAGCATGGGAGGGAACATCACCCTGGACTACCGCTGCCGCGGGGGAATGAACGACGTCCCGGTAGCCTATCTGATCTCAGCTCCATGGATCCGCCTGACCAAACCGATCCCGGAACCTGCTTACTGGGGGGTCAAGCTGCTCGCCAGGCTCGCCCCGAAGCTCACCGTTGGCTCTGCGGTCGATGAAGATCTGCTCGGCAATCCGGCCTCCGTGCTCCCATATAACGATAATCCCATGGTGCATAACCGGATCTCATCGCGCTGCGCGGTGGACGGATTCTCCATCGGACGCGCGCTCGAGCGGGGCAAATTAGAGGACAACGGCCGCGCATCGAACATCCCCATGCTGATCATGCATGGAGGAGCGGACATGATCTGCGATCCCCAGGCGACGAGGATCGTGGCAGACCGACTTCAGAAACAGGGCGAGCCTGTCGAATACATCGAATGGGAAGGACTCTATCATGAGATCCATAATGGCGGTCCGGACAGCACCGGCGACGAGGTGATCGACCGGATGATCGAATTCATCACTTCGTTTCAGGAAGCTTAGGATCCACGTACAACGTTTTATTATTCGTGAAGATGACCATGCCGGGGCGCGCTCCGGCTGGTTTTTTTACGTGGCGGACTTTCGTATAGTCCACGGGGACGTTGGCGGAAGCGTTGCCTTTGCTGTGCCAGGCAGCGATCTGTGCCGCTTCGAGCAGGTCCTGGTCCGTGGGTTCCTCCCGTTCCAGCAGAAGGATCACGTGGGTCCCCGGGATATCCTTCGTGTGGAACCAGAGATCGGTACCGGCGGCGCGCTTAAGCGTCAGCCAGTCGTTTTCCCGGTTGTTCCGGCCGGCCAGTACGGTCTTGCCGGAGGAAAGCGTGTAGCTGTGAGGGGAGGGCTTAGCCTTGCGGCGGGGCTGATTCTTCGCGGATTTGCGGAACCGGATGATGCCCGCCTCCACGAGTTCTGCCCGGATGAGATCCAGTTCCTCGATCGACTGGGCGCGTTCCGTGAAGCTGAGCACGGATTCCAGGTATCCGATCTCGCGCTGCGTCTCCTCCATCTGGACGGTTTTTTCCTTCACCGCCGTCTTCGCCTTGCCGTATTTCTTATAATAATTCTGCGCGTTGCGGGACGGGCTGAAGCGGGGGTCCAGAGGGATGGTCACATCGCTTCCGTCATAGTAGCTCGTCAGCGTGACCTGCTTGCTCCCCGGTGAGACCAGGTGCAGATTCGCAGTCAGAAGCTCCCCATAGAGGCGGTAGCGGTCTGCCTTCTCGGCTTTTTGGAGGTCTTCGCCCAGCCTTTGCATCTTAAGCTTCGACTTATCCAGAGCCGCCTTGATGACCCGCTGCAGATCGTTCGACTTCTGTCGGATGGTGTTCGAGGATTCCCGGTGGATGAAGTAGTATTCGGCCGCCTCGCTGAGCGTTTCGAAGCGCAAAGGCTGGTAAGCCGCGTCGTTCTCATAGATGGATAGAGGGACCACGTGAAAATCCGCCGGCTTGTCCCCATCCTTCAGATAGACGACCGGAGAGACCTCATGGCTTCGGATCGCCCCGATCATCTGCTGCAGGGCAGCATAGGCCTTATCCGGATCGTACAGATCACCTGCCATTTGATCCCCCGAGAATCCGGCATTGGCCAGCGTCTGGGCGAGGGCGGGAGAGATCCCCTGGATCCCGTCCAGAAGATCCCGCTCCGGCTGCAGGGTATTGGTCAGC
>JAFRLD010000221.1 GCA_017431395.1 Bacillota bacterium
CGGTGAACGCGTGGCCGTTCGCACCGTCCAGATGGGGCGGGTGCTTACTTTGGACCACGGCAAGGGCCTGGGCCGCGAGCTCCTTCAGGAGGGGATCCGCACGGCATGGGATCTGATGGGCGCGGACCGGATCTTCATCGAGGCGGAGGACTACGTGGAGGGCTATTATACCAAGGCCGGTTTCTTTCGGACTTCCGACGTGTTCCTGAAGGATGAGATACCGCATGTGCATATGGAGCTGTGGAAATAAGGATGGAAGGCGGGAAGTATTGCGGAGGCGATAAGGAAATGATCACATACACTTTGAGGACAGTTCCGCTGGAACGCGCAGGGCATGCGCTGCATCTCGACTGCATGCAGGTGGCTGGGAGTAGCCCCTCGAAAAGCATTTTGCTGATGCACGGGTCCACCTGCTCCTCGCACATCTTCGACCTGGACTACAAGGACTACAGCTTCGCGCGCAGGCTCGCCCGGGAGGGCTATGCGGTTTGGCGGCTCGACATCACCGGATACGGCCAGTCGGAAGAGGTGGAGGACGGATTGCTGCCGGACGCGGCCTATGCGGCAGAGGACATCGAGGCCGCAGTAGAGATAATCACCCGGGAAACGGGGCACGACAAGATCGATTTGCTGGGATGGAGCTGGGGCACGATGACGGCCGGGAAATTCGCAGGGATGTACCCGGAGCATCTGCAAAGGCTGGTCCTCTACGCTCCCGTTCTCTATGGGCTCGGCAAGGAAGAAATCACAGAGAAATTTCACCACAACACCTGGGAGACCGCGTCGGAGGATTTCCAGAGGACCGAAGATGGCAGCATCGATGAAGCGATGACGGACCCGGCGGTGGTCGGGATGTTTTGCTCGAACTGCTGGAGGTACGATAAAGAGACGAGCCCGAATGGCTGGAAAAAAGATGCCCTCGTAGATCCGTCGGAGGCCCTGATCGACCTTGAGAAGATCTCAGTGCCGACTCTGGTGATCTGCGGGGACAGGGATCCTTATGTGGATGTGGAGACGGTCAGAGCATCTATGGACCGCCTTCCGGAAGGCTCCGAGCTCGAAGTGTTTCCCGGGGGCTCGCATATTATGATCTATGAGGAACCTTTGTATCGCGCGTTTCAGGATAGGGTGATCCGGTTTCTAGGGAAGGCATTGAGATGAAAACCAGTATGACGATCAACGGGATCCCTGTGGAAGCCTATTATCTCGAGGAGGATGTGAAAGGGATATTCCAGTCTTTGCTTAAGGAGCTGGGAGAACTGCATGCGAAAAAAGGGGCGCGGCTGATCGTGATGGTCGCGGCGCCGCCTGGAGCGGGGAAGAGTACGTTCGTGAAGTTTTTGGAGCAGCTCGCGCTGGAGGTCCTGCCCGGGGTAAGCGTGCAGTCGGTCGGGATGGACGGCTTTCACAAAAGGCAGGAATACCTGCTCGCCCATACGCTCGAGATCGATGGTAAAGAAGTGCCTATGGTCCAAGTTAAGGGGGCGCCGGAGACGTTTGACCTGGAGGGACTGCGGGCTCATGTGGAGCGGGCGGCCGCAGGCGAGAAGTGCGGATGGCCCGGATACGACCGGCACCTGCATAATCCGGTGGAGAATGAGACTGTGATCGACTGCGACATACTGCTGATCGAGGGGAACTACCTGCTCCTCGCGGAAGATGGCTGGGAGGAACTGTCGAAGTTCGCGGACTACACCATCTTCATAAAGGCGGAGGAAGCTATGCTCAGGGAGCGGCTCGTGGACCGAAAGGAAGCCAGCGGGAAAACCCGGGCGCAGGCGGAGGAGTTCGCAGACTTCAGCGATATGCGAAATGTCCGGCGGGTTCTGGAGGGCTCGAAGAAGGCGGACCTGACGCTGCGGGTCCGGGAGGATGGACGATGGATGTGATCATGTGATCAGGAAAGATGGAGGGCGAAATGTTTGACGCGAAACGATTTCTTGACGCGCAGAATGCGTCGTACGATTCATACGAACAGGCTTTAGGGGAGATCCGCAGGGGCAGGAAGGTCTCCCATTGGATCTGGTACATCTTCCCCCAGTTAAAAGGGCTTGGCTGCAGCGGTACGGCAGATTATTATGGAATAGGGAGTCTCGAGGATGCGAAGGCGTACCTGGAAGACCAGACTTTGCGAAAGCGGTTGATCGAGATATCGGAAGAGCTTCTGAAACAGGACGGGCGGATCGAAGGCATCGTGGGTCACATCGACGCGATGAAGGTCCGGTCGTGCATGACACTGTTTCGGGAGGCGGATCCGGACATTGAGGTGTTCGGGAAGGTGCTGGACAAGTTTTATGGCGGAGAAGCGGATGGGATCACTTTGCGGATGATCGGAAGGAGGTAAGGAGCATGCGTTGCCCAAATTGCAGAAGTAGGATGGAAAAGGGAGTCCTGCAATCAGGAAAGGAAATCGTCTGGAGCAGCCGGGCCCTGCGGGATAAGGCGGAAGATGTTCTGGTGGCGGAGAAAAAAGTATTCGGAAGCAAAGCTGAGGCGTACTACTGTGAGAAGTGCGGATTTATTGTGATGCGGACCCGGGAGAAGGAAGGGTTGTTTGGGTGATAAAGAAAGCAGGTGAAGCGATGAAATTCATACATGAACCCAACCGTATCTACGGTATGGATGAGAACGGCAAAGTGCTCGCGGAGATCACGTTCCCGAGAACGGAGCCCGGCGTATATACGATCGAACACACGATCGTCGACAGTTCCCTGCAGGGACAGGGCGTCGCCGGCAAACTGGTGCAGGCGGCGGTGGATGACATCAAAGCTATGGGCGGTGAAGTTCGGGCAACGTGCTCCTATGCGGTGAAGTGGCTGGAGAAGCACGAGCAGAGTTGAGAGGGTAGTTGGATGAAAATCAGGAAATCAACAGAACAGGACGTCAAGCGCATGATGGAGATCTATGCTTATGCCCGGGAGCAGATGGCCCTGACCGGTAACCCGAATCAATGGGGACCGACGGGCTGGCCACCGGAGGAGGTGATCCATCATGACATCGAAGAGGGCAACAGCTATGTCTGTGAAAATGAAGCGGGCGAAGTGATCGGCACATTTTACTTCATCTGCGGCAAGGACATCGAGCCCACCTACCTTGAGATCACAGATGGGGCCTGGATGGATGAGAGCCCTTACGGTGTCGTGCACCGGATCGCTGCCGACGGATCAGAAAAAGGCATCGGAGCCTTCTGTATCAACTGGGCCTTCGATCAGTGCGGGCACATGCGCATCGACACACACGGCGACAACAAGGTGATGCAGCGCCTCCTGACGAAGCTTGGATTCGTTCACTGCGGCACGATTTTCGTCGAAGAAGACGATTATCCGCGGCTGGCGTTCGAGAAGGTTTGAGAAGATTCGAGAAGATCGCCCGCTAAAATGTGAATGCCGTGCACACGCTGTTCGCACCTGCACCTTTGCCGGAGGGAGTTGCTTCTGATGAAAAAGAATCGAAAAAACATCTGCATAACGATCCTGTTAGTGCTGATCGTAGTATCGGCAGCCTTCGCATACGGTCATGCAAAGGCTGGTTCGGCCCCCGGCGAACCCCAAAAAAGTTACTTCGACACTCTGAACGACTACGACTGGTCGAAGACCTGCCCCGCCGCCGGGTGCAGGAATAATAATGATTCGAAGTAGCGGCGGGAGGCGGACTTTCGGGAGCCAGCCGGTTTAGGGACCCGGCTCAGGGACCCGGCTCAGGGAGCCTATAACACTTAAGCCATAGACAATGGCCTTCGGGCCTGCGCTATGGCTTTTTTATTTGCGCTTGCGCTAAGGCCTTCGGGCCCTGCGCCATGGCCATCGCTAGTGCCATGGGGCCTTTGGACTTGCGCGCCATGGCCATCGCGCCCTGCGCTGCACTGGCCAGCCTTTGTGAAAACGACGCTTCGCGATTCGGCCTCCTCAGAGCCACCTCAATCGCGAAAAGTCGTTCCACCATGCTTCGCTCGAAGAAGCTGATCAGCCACTCGAAAACGAGACTTCGCGATTCAACCTCCTCAGAGCAACTTCAATCGCGAATTCCCGTTAAAGTAAAAATTAGTGAGAAAGACGATTCGCGATTGCACATGCTCCCAGACGATGAAATCGCGAATCGTCGTTTTACCAAGTCGTGCCTGTACCACTAGACCGGGTCTGCCGCGCCGCCCAGCCGGAACACCGTGTCGTCCGGCTGAATCTGTCGCGCCGCACGACGCACATTTCCACCTGCACCGTAGGGCCGGGACCGCCTCCCGGCCGGAATCGCCGCCCGACGCACATCTCCGCCTGCACCGCCCAGCCGGAACACCGCGCCCGGCGCCAATGCGCGTGAGAACGGGGCTGCGATATCGCAGCCCCGTTCTCGTCATCAGTATCATCTGTTTTCTAAGGAGATCAATCCTTGGAATTGCTGCGGGTGCTAGTGATGTTGTTTGGGAATGAGAAGAAGAAGTGTTGTTTTATGGTGTGGTGTGACGCTCCCGCAGTATTCAGTTTTTCAGAAGGGTTTGTTCCCTTGCTGTGATCATATAGTAGCAAAGCAATATGCTGTTTTCGAGGAGGAAATGTGTAGATTGTATGAAATAGCGATTCTTTTTGACTACCCCAATCAGCGTACACTATAATATAGACAGAGACTTATGAGAGGGGGCCGTGAAGAAACATGAACAAAGTACTGCTTGACCTGGATAAAGAACAACTGATCGAATTGGCGGAGATCTATTCTAAGAACTGGCTGGCCTGTGATGGCTTTTGGTTTCAGGCTGTGGAGAGACGGCAGGGAATGGATGGCGCCATGGAGTGCGATAAGGAGATATGGAGATCCTTCACTGTCATAGAGGCGAAGAGGATCAAGGAATTCCTGGGGCTGCCCGAGAGGGCAGGGCTGGCAGGATTGGAGCAGGCAATGAGGTTCAGGCTGTATGCCAATCTGAACGATGAATCATATGAGATCCGTGGGAACACGATGGTGTACCGGACGCTGAACTGCCGGGTGCAGAGGGCCAGAAGCCGAAAGGGCATGGAGTGGCACCCTTGCAAGGCGATCGGGGAGATCGAATACGCGGAATTCGCGAAGGTGATCGATGACCGGATCCGCTGCGAATGCATCAGCTGCTATCCGGATATCACAGAGGATGAGCGCGAGGGCTGCTGCGCATGGAGGTTCACGCTGGACTAAGCGCCGGAGCAAAAGCTGGACTAAGCACCGGCCCGCACGCCGGCCCGCACACCGGCCCAAAGCCCGCACGCCGTTATGAAGGAGAAACTGATTTGAAACGTACATTTGTTGATTTTTCCGGGCAGGTCTGTCTGGTCACAGGCGCAGGCAGTGCATCCGGAATCGGGTTTGAGACTGCGAAGATTCTGGGCGGACTC
>JAFRLD010000222.1 GCA_017431395.1 Bacillota bacterium
TAAGGTGCGATATCATATCTTCCCTCTGTGGACTGTCCCAGGTAACATGAGATATCGGATCCGCAGATGCCGACTGCCTTGGACTTGACCAGGATCTGATCCGGTTCCAGTTCGGGGATTTCAGGAATTACTATCTCTTCTAATCTCAGGTCCTTGGGACCGTGCATTCTTGCTGCCTTGATCTTCATTTTCTTTTCCTCCATATTTCTGTTTATGAAATGTGATTATCCGAAATGTGATTAATATTCCAGTGTGAAGATGTGTCTTCCGCCATTGGTCGGTCCCTTGATGACAGCTTCGATATCTTCCTTCTTTCTCATGGTCACGAGATCGATCGGTGGGAGCTCTCCTGCCGGATACTTCTCGAGGATGTCATTGACCAGCTTCTCGAGGTAATCCATGGTCGCTTCGCAGCCCTTGCGGCCCTTCTCGACGGACGCCTTCTTCGGGTTACCGATCACGCCTTCCGGTGTGCAGATGACTTCCATACCGCAGTTGCCCAGTGCGTTGTACCATTTGATCGGGCCATTGGTTCCCAGTTCATCCGCGAAATCGATGTGGCCTGCCGGGAACAGCGGGGTCCCCTTGGTCTCTACTGCATCTTCCGGTCTGCAAAGATCCGGGAACATGCACATAGACCAGGACTGCTCTACTTCACATGCGTGGGTCAGGTGGCTGTCATAGACTCCATCGAAACCTTCGTCGTTCTTGCTTGCCAGCTCCTGCTTAGCTACGTGCCACAGGTGCGGATAGACCGCGATCGCCGGTACCTGGAACTTCTTGCCGAACTTGTGGATCGCCAGCGGAATGACGTAGTCCTGTCCATGGCCGTTGACCAGGATCATCTTGCGGAATCCGGTGTTCCAGAAGCCTGCCATAACATATACGATATAGTCTGCCAGGATCTCTTCCGGGATCATGATGGTTCCCGGCATTCCCAGATGCTGATACGGATGGGAGCCGTACCAGATCGGCTGCGCTACGGTCGCGCCCGTTGCCAGAGCGACCTGCTCACACATTCTTGTCTCCAGATAGGTGTCCTCACCGTAAGGGGCATCCGGTCCGTGGTTCTCTGTGGAACCGATCGGGATCAGGATGACGTCGTTCTTCTTCAGTCTTTCCTTGACGTCCAGATTCGTCATGTTCTGGAAATAGATACCGTCGTTTTTCTCCATGTGTCCGCCTTGTGCGGGGATCTGCCACTTTGACATTTTGTTTTCCTCCTGTTTTTATAATTTGATTCGTTCAATAATAAACAATATTTGAAGCCGGGCCGAATTCTTCAGGCCCGCGGCCCGGTGTATGTTCTCTATGCTCCGTCCAGCCTTTGCAGCGGCTTATTTCACGCTGCTGAGGAAGGATCTCTGATAGCAGTAAACGGTCGGGGATGCTGTGAACTGTGCGAAGTAATCCGGCTCACAGGTCACGATGACTCTCTGCTTCATGCAGTCGAATTCAGGCTCTGTCAGCATTCTGTCGAGATCGACATACATCTGCTGGCTCTTCAGGTTGCAGACGATCAGTCTGGTGTCCGGAAGGTTGGAGTTCTTCAGCACGCGCAAGCTGTGGCGTACACTGTCAAGTCCGTCGTTCTTGCCGGACAGATCGCCTGAGCGGTAGTCCACCAGGAATCTTGCTTTCTTCACGGCTGCTTCCATGTCTCCGTCTTCGGATGCCAGCATGTCGGCCTTTCTCATGAAATCGTGGATCTCTTCCTTATAGAAAGCGTCTTTTGTCTCATCCAGATTCTTCAGAAGCGATCTCAGTTCCTTTGTCTGGCTGTTTCTTCTCTCAACGAAGGCATTGATGAAGTACGGTCTCGCCTGCAGCGCCAGCGCTGTCTGGTGCGGCTCTGCCATCAGCGTGAAGTTCACGCGGTAACCCTTATCCTGGATCTTATAAGCGAGGTTATGTCCATAGAAGAAGTCCTTCGCCTCTCCCTTGTCATACTGTCCGTATTCGCCGCCCAGGAAGGCCCCAACGTTCTCCGCGTTGATCGGACCGGTGTGCGGTACCTTGACGACCAGCTGGTACTTGGAGAGGATCTCTTCCATCTGAGCGATCTCTTCCCAGATCTCTTCTTCCGATGCGAACGGGTTGTTCAGCTCGCAGCTGATATCGACGCCCGGGCCGACCAGCTTTTTCAGCTCTTTCAGAACTTCGAAGCGATCCTTGAACTGTCCGCCTGCATTCGCCTTAGGATTGTTGAGGAATCCGCTGTAGATGATCTGCGGGTTCGTGGTCAGGTTGGCGATCAAGTCCTTCATGGTCGCGACCTCGAACGGATTCGCCGTGTTCGCGGAATACAGTACGTTGGTCGGTCTGCGCACGCCGTTCTTCATGAAAGCGATGTCTCTCTTCAGATCGATCTGCAGGCAGCCGTCTGCTCCCAGCACCATCTCCTGACGGAAGCCGGCCGGTGTGACACCGTCTTCGACGTCGACTGCTTCGATGACGTTTTTGAATTCTTCCGTTACTCCGACGTATTTGACGAGGTCCTTCATCTGATTGAATTCGCTGACGGAAATCTCGATATTCTTAATACGATCAAACTGCTGTGCATCTGTATCCGATGCTACCTTCAGCTGTCCACTGGAGACCAGCGCCTCCAGGGAGCACTTCATTTCATTTTTTTCTACTACACTGTTGAACATCTGTGTCTCTCCTTTGGTTTCGTGTGGGTTTCTTTTGACAGTACCCATGATACCCGCATCGTAATGCGGTATATAGGACAAATCGGAACTCCGGATCTCCTTTATGCAAAGGCTGGCCAGCCGGCTGCCGGATTCCCTTTTTTACTATATGAAGCAAATTGCACCGTGCTATCATCGGTGCTGTCAAACAAAGGAACAAAAAAAGAAAGAGTCACACGGACTCGGAAAGGATGGAAACTATGGCACTGATTACAAGTAAAGAAATGTTCGGGAAAGCATTGAAGAGCGACTACGCGATCGGCGCGTTCAATGTGAATAATATGGAGATCGTACAGGGCATCACCCGCGCGGCGGCTGCGCAGCGTTCTTCACTTATCCTGCAGGCGAGCTCCGGCGCGATCGAATACGCTGGTCCCAGATATCTGATCCATATGCTGGAGGCGGCGATGGAAGAGACAGGTATCGATATCTGCCTGCATCTGGACCACGGCGCGAACTTCAAGATCTGCAAAGAATGCGTGGATAACGGCTTTACCTCCGTTATGTTCGATGGATCGAAATATACATTTGAAGAAAACATCTCAATGACAAAGGAAGTCGTGGATTACGCTCATGCCCACGGAGTCGTCGTCGAAGCAGAGCTTGGCAAGCTGGCCGGCATTGAGGATGCGGTCAAGGTCTCCGCAGCGGACGCCACCTTCACCGTTCCGGAGGAAGCCGCCGAATTCGTAGAGAGGACCGGCGTTGATTCTCTGGCCGTTGCCATCGGCACCAGCCATGGAGCCTATAAATTCTCCGGGACCCCGAAACTGGATCTGGAGCGGCTCGAAAAGATCCATGCATTGATCCCGGATACACCGCTGGTCCTTCACGGAGCATCCTCCGTACCCCAGCAGTTCGTCAAACAGTGCAATGACTTCGGGGGCCAGATCCCGGGAGCACAGGGCGTACCTGAAGAAATGATCCGGGAAGCTGCGAAGCGCGGTGTCTGCAAAGTCAACGTCGATACCGACATCCGCATGGCGCTTACCGCAGAGATCCGCAAATACTTCGCGGAGCATCCGGAAGGCTTCGATCCCCGCAAATACCTCGGCCCCGGCCGTGAATCCATCCAGGTGCTGGTCGAGCACAAGATAAAGGACGTCATGGGCTCTGCAGGGAGCATTGACTGATAAGGACCCTCCTTAATAAACATACCTTACATAAGCGGCGCGATAAACTTCATGATCGGACCTACGATCCTGTAGAACGCCGCTTCATTTTTTATGCTCTCCTCCGTGACCTGACGGCATTTCGACAGCGTCTCCTGGAAATCCTTCTCGAGATCCGGGATGCAGGCCGTCCGGTACATATAGGTCGCGCACTCGAAGTGATGGTACAGGCTGCGGTA
>JAFRLD010000223.1 GCA_017431395.1 Bacillota bacterium
GGACGCATGGACATTCGATGAACCAAAAGAAGCCATGGACGCGGGGAAGATCATCTATGCCGGCAAGTACAGCGCACCGGACTATGAGACCATGCTCGATGAAGAGTGCGATCTGGCCCTCGAATCCACGATGATCGACCATACGCCGGAGGTACAGGAGATGATCGAGGATCTGGGGATCCCGGTCATGGTCGACCGTTCCAGCTACGAGTCCGATCCTATGGGCCGGGCAGAGTGGATCAAACTCTACGGCGTTCTGACCGATCACGAAGAGGAGGCGAATGCGTTCTTTGATTCTCAGATGGAATCCATCAAAGATCTGGACGATTTCAAGAACACCGAGAAGACCGTTGCTTTATTCTATATCTCCAGCGATGGTAAGGCAGTCGTCCGCAGAAGTACGGACTACATTCCTAAGATGATCGACATCGCCGGCGCCAGATACATTTTCAAGGATCTGGACGATGAAAGCGGCAGGACCTCGATCGATATGTCTATGGAGACATTCTACAATACTGCAGTGGATGCCGATTACATCATCTATAACGGCAGCATCGACGGTTCGGTCAAGACCCTGGAAGACCTGAAAGGAAAGGATCCGGTCATGGAAAAGATGGCCGCCGTTCAGAGCGGCAACTGCTGGGTCACCGGCAGCGCCATGTATCAGAGGACGGATATCGTTGCAGATATGATCCTGGATTTTCATAAGCTGTTCGCTGAAGAGAATCCGACCGATCTGAAGTACCTGCAGAAGCTGCAGTAGCCGCAGCGGCACCTAAAGCAAAAGAAGCGTATGGGAGAGAAAGATCTAAAAAACAAAGCATCACAGGCCGAAGCGCCGACCATCAGCAGCTATCACGCTGAGAACTTCCGCAGAAGGACCCGGTGTATTTTCGTGTTCGTACTTTTGCTGGCGGCGTTCGTGGTCATTTCTGTGGTCAACATCAATTCCGGTAACGTCCATATCAGCGTAGGCGAGATCGCCAGAGCGATTTTCCTGCGTGAGGGAACCGAGAAGAATCTGGACATCATCTGGACGATCCGGCTTCCCAGAATCATCGTATCGATGATCCTCGGCGGGGCTTTGGCCCTGGCCGGTTTCCTGCTGCAGACTTTTTTTGAGAACCCGATCGCCGGTCCTTACGTGCTCGGGATATCCTCCGGCGCGAAGATGGTGGTCGCCTTCGTTCTGATCGTATACCTGCAGGCTGGAAGACATGTATCCTCCTTCACGCTGATCTCGGCTGCTTTTATCGGGTCGATGATCGCCACGCTGTTCGTGCTGGCGGTCTCTCACCGTGTCCCGAACATGGGCATGCTCCTCGTTGCCGGCATCATGGTCGGTTATATCTGTAATGCGATCACAGAGTTCATGATCACGTTCGCAGAGGACTCGGATATCGCGAACCTGCATGTCTGGGGACAGGGCAGCTTCTCCGGCATGACCTGGTCCAACGTCGGCGTCTGCCTGGTGGTCTGCGGCGTCGGTTTCATTCTGACCATGATGTTATCGAAACCCATCGGAGCTTATCAAATGGGTGAAATGTACGCCCAGAGTCTGGGTGTAAATATCAAATTCTTCCGGGCAGCGCTCATTACGCTGTCGAGTCTCTTATCCGCATGTGTCACCGCTTTCGCGGGACCGATCTCCTTCGTCGGGATCGCCGTACCATTCCTGGTCAAGGGCGCCATGGGGACCTCCAAGCCGATCGTTGTCATTCCGGGCTGTGCGCTCGGCGGCGGCGTTTTCTGTATGATATGTGACCTGATCGCGAGACTGGCTTTCGCACCGATCGAGCTGAACATCAGCACGGTGACCGCCGTCTTCGGTGCTCCGGTCGTCATCTACATGATGATCAGCAGAAGGAGGATGCGGTAATGAAAGGGACACAGAATGCTTACATCCGCATGGACGATCTGTCCGTCGGTTACAACGGGAAGGCTCTGATCCGGGATATCTGCATCGATATTCGAAAGGGCGAGATCGTGACCCTCATCGGGCCGAACGGTGCCGGTAAATCCACGATCCTGAAGAGTATCACCCGCCAGCTCGCACTGATCAAAGGCCGAGTTTTATTTGAGGATAAGAACCTGCACTCCATGTCGGCCCGGGACCTGTCCCAGAAGATGGCGGTCGTATTGACCGAGCGTCTGAAGACGGACCTCCTGACCTGCTATGACATCGTCGCCAGCGGCCGGTATCCCTATACCGGTAAGCTGGGCCTTCTGACCGAGGAGGATGAGCGGATGGTGGATGAGGCCATGGCGGTCGTTCACGCAACGGAGCTCGGCCCTAGGGATTTCAATGCCATCAGTGACGGGCAGCGGCAACGTGTCCTGCTGGCCCGCGCCATCTGTCAGGATCCGGAGATCATCATTCTTGACGAGCCGACCTCGTTCCTGGACATCCGCTACAAGCTGGAGCTCCTGTCGATCCTGCGGAACATGGCCAAGAAAAAAGGCATCACGGTCATCATGTCCCTGCACGAGATCGATCTGGCGGAAAAGATCTCCGACAAGATCATCTGCGTCAAGGGAGACCGGATCTACCGCTACGGCGTGCCGGAGGATATCTTCGAGGAAGAAGCGATCCGGGAGCTATACAGCATCGACAACGGCTTCTTCGACCCGCTCTTTGGCAGCATTGAGCTGCCGGCCCCGACGGGCAAAGGCTGGACCAACGATCCGGAGAAGGCAGAGACCGAAGCTGCTTCTGAGGAAGCAGAAGATGCAGATGCTGAGGAGATCCAGCCTGTATTTGTCATCAGTTCCGGCGGCACCGGGATCCCGGTCTACCGGAAGCTTCAGAAACGGAATATCCCTTTCATTGCAGGGATACTTTACCCGAACGATATCGATTATCAGCTGGCAAGGCTGCTTGCCACCGAAGTCATTACGACGCCGGCATTTGAGGAGATCGAGGGGCCAGCCTTTGCGAGAGCGGAGGAGATGGTCCGGACCTGTTCCCGCGTGATCTTCGCGGAATTCCCCATCGGGACCATGAACCGGCGGATCCGTGAGCTCGTAGAGCTGGCGGAGAAGGAAGGTAAGCTGGAGATCGTCCGGGGTCTGTGATCACGGTTTTGTCCAGTAAAGCATTGACATTATTATAAGCTGGATGTATAATTATCCTGTGTTTTGTATAAATACACTAAAATTATACCACTAGTTTATATTTTTTTTGTGTCGCAAGAGGAGAAAAGTTATGACCCAATTTACTACCGTTGACATCTTTATAGTAATTATTTATCTGGCCATGCTGATCTGCGTCGGCATCTGGACCGCGAAAAAGACCAAGACCACAGAGGACTTCATGGTCGCCGGCAGAAGCATCGGCATCTGGCGTTTTACCGCAGCTATGGCGGCCTGTGTTATCGGCGGATCACTGACCATGGGCAGTTCCACACTGGCGTATAATTTCGGTGTCGGTGCCATCTGGCTCGGCGGTATCTGCGCCCTCAGTATTTTCTTGCTGAGCTTATTCCTGAGAACGAAACTGTCGGATATGCGTATCCTGAGCGCGGCGGAAGGCTTCGGCGTCTTCTACGGACCGCAGGCCAGAGTCCTGAGTGCAGTCGTCATGATGATCTACATGTTCATGGTCGGCGTCGTACAGGTCGTTGCAGTCGGCACGATCCTGAACGTCATGTTCGGATGGTCCCCGCAGATCTCAATGCTGATCGGCGGACTCGTCGTCCTGGCTTACATCGTCATCGGCGGCATGTGGGCGGTCACCTATACGGATATCTTCCAGTTCCTGATCATGACTCTGGGCGTCTGCATCCTCTGCCCGATGCTCGCCATCCACGGA
>JAFRLD010000025.1 GCA_017431395.1 Bacillota bacterium
GACCGGATCTCTGCGGATCTCGGCGTGGAGTTTTATATGAAGAGGGATGACCTGACGGACTTCGGGACCGGCGGGAACAAGCTGCGCAAGCTGGAGTATTTCCTCAAGGATGCTCTGGACCAAAACGCCACCATGATCCTCACCGTCGGAGGCGCGCAGACAAACCATGGGCGCCTGACGGCAGCGGTCTGCGCCAAGTACGGGCTGAAGTCGGCCATCGTAGCGGTGGATCCTTATCCGGGGGAGATCTCGGCCAATCTTTTGCTCGATGGGATCATGGACTGCCACGTTTATCTCGTGCAAAAGCTGGACGGCCAGGACGAAGGCCAGCTTTTGCAGGAAGCCGTGGACCGGGTCACCAAAGAATGGGAGGACCGCGGAGAGCGCGTGTACTATATCCCGATGGGCGGATCGAACGAGCTCGGGGCGCTGGGCTACTATGACTGCGCGCTGGAGCTTGCGGAGCAGGTCCGGGAAATGGGCCTGGCAGGCGACGCAACCGGCCCTAACGGAACGGATCCTGGGGCAGCCAGCCCTAACAGAACGAACCCCGGCGCAGCCGGGCCGCGCGTCTTGACCACCGTCGGGAGCATGGGCACATATATCGGGCTCGCGGCGGCCTTCGCGAACGAAGAACTGCCGATGCGCCTGACCGGGATCGGCGTGCTCCCGTACCGGGATATCCGGAGGAGCGTGGCCAAATACTATGCCCGGGTGCAGGCGGCATACGGGCTGAAGAAGGATCTGGGACCGGAGGACTTCGACGTTACTTCGGACTACGACTACGGCGCATACAACAATCCGGTGAAAGACGTCCGGGAGGCGATCTACTATATGGGACGGATGGAGGGGATCATACTGGATCCATGCTACACGGGCAAGACATTCAACGCATATCTGCGGATGCTCCGGGAGGGGAAGATCGCTCAGGGAGAGACGGTCATCATGCTCCACACCGGCGGGCTTCCGGGGATCTATACAGCCCATCACCGGGTGGAGATGGAAAAAGAACTGATGGAACACATACATATTCTGTGAAGGAGTCAAACATGAAAACCATTAAACTGAGCGTTCGGACCGGGAAACATACGCAGATGCTGGACATCACCAGAGACATCCAGAAAGCGGTCACGGAGAGCGGGGTCAAGGAGGGCATCTGCACCGTCTTCATTCCGCATACCACAGCGGCGGTGACGATCAACGAGAACGCGGATCCGGATGTCGTCCGGGATTTCACGACCGAGATCAATAAGATCGTCCCATGGGAGGACGGCTATCATCATATGGAAGGCAATTCCGCCGCCCACCTGAAGTCCAGCATGATCGGCTTCTCGGAGCAGATCCTGATCGAAGACGGCAGGCTGGTGCTGGGGGTCTGGCAGGGCATCTATTTTTGCGAGTACGACGGCCCGCGGACCCGCAAAGTATACGTGAAGATCATCGAAGGCTGACCCGGGGAGCAGACCGAAACGTCCCGGGGCGCAGACCAACCATCAACGAAACGATCGAGGCTCTTCAGGAAGGAGGCTGAAATGCGCAGACGAATATTCATCACATTGGCTATGATCCTCTGTTTCGGGATCGTGTGCAGCGCGGGAAGCTTCGCGTGCACGGGGATCTACGTAGGGACAGAGGTGAGCACCGATGGCACGGTGATCATAGCGAGGTCAAACGATTTCCAGAATGTCTGGGGCAACCACGTGACCGTAACGCCGAGGGTCGAGGGGAAGCCCGGGCGGACGATGCCGCTGAGTGACGATGGCGAAGTGCAGATAGAGATCCCGCAGACGACCTATCATTATACGGCAACGCCGTTTTTTGCGAGCACGATGGAGAAATTCGGGCTGATGAATGACGCCACCGCGAGCGCTAATGAATACGGCGTGGCTATGACAATGGCCGTGACAGCCTTTGCGAACCAGGCGGCGCTGGAGGCGGATCCATACATCGAAGACGGCCTGACGGAAAACACCGCGGCGGACCTTGTGATCTGCCAGAGCAAGACGGCAAGGGAAGCTGTGGAGGTTTTGCTGGGGATCATCGATAAGTATGGCAGCAGCGAGTCGAATGTTGCCTTGATCGCCGACCAGAAGGAAGCCTGGTACGTGGAGATGTATGGCGGGCATCAGTATGCGGCGGTGAAACTGCCGGCGGACAAGGTGTGCGCGTTCGGTAATGAATATTCGCTGGAATACCTGTCGGATTATGAGGACAGTATCGTTTCGACGGATCTTCAGAAGCTGCCGGAGGAAAAAGGCTTCGCCGTGTACGGCAAGGGGAAAAAGGCGGATGAGCTGAACCTCTTCGAGACCTACTCCGGGAAGGGAATGAACACGAACTACTGCCACATGAGAACGTGGATCGGCCATCAGATCCTCGCGCCGTCCCGGTTCCATGAAGACTATGACATCGAAGCGATGTATCCGCTTTGCTTCACGCCGGATAAAAAAGTCAGCATCGCCGACGTCTGCAATATAATGCGGAACCGGTTCGAGGGCACGAAGTACGACCCGGACAAGACCGGGCGGATCGATATACGCGTGATCGGGACCGACACAGCTTTGAGCGTGCATGCGCTGCAGGTGTATCCGGACCTTCCGGCCGAGATGGCCTGCGTCACCTGGGAGAGCACCGGCCCTGCCATCTACGGCGTGTTCGTTCCGGTCTCCAATGCGATGACTTCTATAAGCTCCGCCTATGGGAAGGACCAGCCAGCCTCAGAGGCTGGGAATTTTGATCCCGAAAACTACCCATACTATGCATTCAAGGGATTGTCAACATTCTGCGTAGGACCGGACAACTACAAGACATACGGCATGCCCGTGAAGAAGTACTGGCATGCCGCCGAAAAGGGCTTGTTCGCCGCCATGCCGAAGGTGCTCGAGGGAGCTGCTGGGCTCCATGCCGCCGGCAAAGAAGCCGAAGCTTCCGAGTACATCACCGGCTACTGCAACTCCGTGCAGGACCATGCATTCGCCGATGCCGTGCAGCTTCTCAATGACGTGACCTGGACGGAATCCGCCGACAGCAACACGATGAAGCTCATGCGCAATCCGGAGACCCACCAGACGCTCAACAAGGAACGGGTGCTCGAGCCGATGGAGGTCAGTTTGGACCCGTCGGAATATGAGGTCGTGCCGGATACGGGTGCAAAGGCTGGTCAAGACGCGGGTTCGATCGAGGATCCCGGTTCGAAAGCCGGCATCCCTGTGATCCCGGTCCTGGTCGTGCTCCTGGCCCTGGCGGT
Source organism: Bacillota bacterium (assembly GCA_017431395.1). Classification (GTDB taxonomy): domain Bacteria; phylum Bacillota; class Clostridia; order Peptostreptococcales; family Anaerovoracaceae; genus Lentihominibacter. The sequence continues at coordinate 3,248 of JAFRLD010000025.1, forward strand.
CCTGCTGGAGATGGTCGCGCTCGTGCGGAGCCGAAAGAAAGACAGATAATGGGAGACAGATAAGCAAGACAGAAAAGAGAGGGGTAACTAATTATGAAACTGATCATCGCGGAGAAACCGTCTCTCGCAAGATCCATCAACTATTCTTTGGGAGAGAAGTTCGAAGACCATAAGGATTACTACGAATCGGAGAACTATTTCGTCGTGCCGCTGCGCGGCCATATCCTCGAGCTGAAGAACTTCGAAGATTATGAGGAAAACAAGGGGAGGCAGATGTGGAGCGTGAGCAACCTCCCGTTCTTCCCGAAGCAATATGAATACGTGATCTCCGATGGGAACAAAGGCCTGTACCGGACGATCAAAAAACTCCTGAATGACCCGCGGGTCGACGAAGTCATCCATTGCGGAGACGCGGACCGGGAGGGACAGCTGATCGTGGACCTGGTCCTCGAACAGATGAACAACACGAAGCCGGTCACCCGCCCGTTCATCAAATCCACCACTAAGCAGGGACTGCAGGAAGCTTTCGCGGGGCGCCTGCCCAACGAAGAATACCGCAACATCAACGCCGAGGGCAAGACCAGATCCTACGTGGACTTCGACTTCGGGATCAACTTCTCGCGCTATGTATCCGGCCGTACGGGGGCGAAGGCTCTGAACGTCGGCCGCGTCATAGGCGCCATCGTCACCGAGATCTATAACCGGGACGTCGAGATCGAGAACTTCGTGCCGCGGCATTTTTTCAAGGTCGAATCGGACTGCGGCATCAAGCTGACCTCAAAAAAAGAATTCGAGGCGGGCGAGGAAGCCAAGGCTAAACAGTACGCGGACCAGCTCAACCAGACGGATGCCGTCGTCACCGATGTGCAGAAGGCCAAACAGACCAAGCGGCCTCCGAAGCTGTTTTCCCTGACGGACCTTCAGAGCGCGGCGAACCGGCGCTATGGGTTCAATCCGAAGAAGACATTGCAGGCGGCCCAGACTTTGTACGAAAAAGGGATCATCACTTATCCCCGTACGAACACCAACTATATGGCAGAAGGGGACCGCGGTATGATCGCGGGGGTCCTTAAGGGGTACGGTCCAGCCTTTGAGATGAAACGCGTCTTCGACGACAGCAAAGTGGACGGGCATTCCGCCATCACCCCGACCGGGAAGGAAGAAAAACTCACCGGGGATACCGCGAAAGTGTTCGACCTGATCAAACGCCGGTTCCAGGCGGTCTTCTGCAAGGAACCGTGTACTGTCCTGAAAACGACCGTGACCATCGACTGCATCGAGCAGTTCAAGGTGAGCGGGGAAGTGCCGATCACCCAGGGCTGGAAAAAATACGAGACCGTCTCCGAGAAAACCGTAGAACTTCCGGAAATGAACGTGGGAGACCTGGTGGAGCACGACTTCAAGCCGGTGGCGTCCGAGACCAAACCGCCGGCCCACCACACGGTCACATCCCTCGGCAAATGGATGCAGAATCCATTCCGCAAGTCCGAAGAGGAGGAAGTCGACTACGCGAAAATGATCTCGGGCATGGAGATCGGAACGGAAGCCACGAGGGCCCGCATCATCGATAAAGCCATCGGCAAAGACTATATCGATCTGACGAAGAACACCTACACGATCCGGCCGGCCGGAAGGTTCCTGGTCGAAAGCTGCCGGGCGCTGGGGATCGACATGTCGAGCAAACGGACCGCTGAGATGGGCCGGGACGCGAAAGCCGTTTCCCGCGGGGAGAAGACCATGGAGGACGTGCTCGGCGAAGTGCGTACGGAGATCCGGGAGATCATAGGGGACGGGCCGATGCCGCCGCAGCCCTCGGGCTATACCTGCCCGGTCTGCGGCAAACAGCTGAACGGGAGCGTCTTCAAGCTGGAATGCGAATGCGGTTTCAGTTTTCGAAAGGTCGTGGCCGGCAAGTTCCTGGAGGAGGACGTCATCCGCATGCTTCTGGCCGGAAACAAGACCCCGCTGCTCCATGGGTTCAAGAGCAAGGCAGGGCGGCCCTTCAGCGCCTATCTGGTCCCGCAGCAGGACGGAAACGTGACCTTCGATTTCCCGCCGAGGGAGCCGAAGCCCGAGAAGGTATCTCTGGGGAACTGCCCGAAATGCGGGAAACCGGTCTATGAGAACAAAAAAGGCTTTGGCTGTTCCGGGTGGAAGCCGGGGAACAAGGGCTGCGATTTCGTCATCTGGAAATACGACCGCAGGGCGAAGAGAAAGATCGATGCGGAGCAGGCGAGACGGATCCTGGCCGGGGAGACCATCGAGGTGAACGGGCAGATGGTGAGCCTGGAAGATTACCGGTAGCGGGATCAGCGGAAGACCGGCCCTGTATGTAGTATTCTTGTTGTGCCCTGTACATATATGTGGTAAAATATACGAAGTATTTTTGATACAGGGAAGGTATACTATGGAAAAAACAAAAATGGCATATTACCTGCGGGTTTTCAGGCAGGCAAGTTTCGGTAAGTTTTTCAAAGTCGTGAACATCGCGAGCGAGCGGTCCGGTAAGAGCAAGGCCTTCTGTTTTTTTGACATCCTGAAATGCATGAGAAAGTTTCAGGCCGGATATAACGACTACGTGATCTTCGAATGGTGGGATCTGACCGATGAACAGCGGGACACCTACATGACGCGGTTCCGCAGCAAGAAGTTCATCATGTTCATGAACGACCATGACTACGCCCACTATTTCGACAACAAGAATGAGTTCAACGAGAAGTTCAAGGACTTCATCGGCAGGGAGTGCGTCGATCTGGAGACCGCGAGCCATGAGGAGATCGTGAACTTCTTTAACACGCGCGAGAAGATCTTCGCCAAGATGAAGGATCTTTCCTGTGGCATCGGGTGTGAGAAGCTGGAGACGAAGGATTTCGAGAGTCCGGACGCCTTCTGCGATTATATCAAGGAGAAGGGATTCGCTACGATCGAGGATGTGGTCGAGAACCATCCGGACATCGCCGCGATCTATCCGTTCTCGACGAACTGCTTCCGGGTCATCACCCTGATCGATGCGCAGGGCGTGCCGCATGCGATCTACGCGGTCTTCAAGATGGGCATCAACGGCAGGGTCGTGGACAACTACGGCCTGCATGGACCGATCGATCTGGAGACCGGTGAGTTCATGTTCCCCGCCCACTCCGGCGATACCACTGCGGACATCCAGTATACGGAGCATCCGTACAGTCATACACCGCTGATCGGCATGGTGCTCCCGTACTGGAGAGAGGTCCTGAAGATGGCGGAGGATGCGGCGCTCGTGATCCCGCAGATGCGGTACGTCGGCTGGGACATCGCGGTCACACCGACCGGCCCGGCCATCATCGAGGGCAACAACTACTGTGCCCATGACTTCTGGCAGCTGCCGGGGCAGACCCCGGGCGGCATCGGGATCATGCCGACCATCGAGAAGATCATTCCTGAATTCAAGTATAAATAGTTTTTTGCAAAGGCTGGGCTTCTTCAGATGAAACGACTGAAATTTTATATGGCGCTTTGGTGCGCCAAACTCTCCATCATAGCCCTGAAGATGACGGGGCACAGGGGGACCGATTTTCCGGGACGGATCGCCGTTAAGATCTGCCCGGATTTCCTGCGTCAGGCAGGCGTGCCGGGCCGCGTCCTGGGCGTGACCGGAACGAACGGCAAGACGACCGTCTGCAATCTGCTGATCAGCATGCTCAAGGCGGACGGGAAGAAGGTCCTGGACAACAACCAGGGCTCCAATACCATCACCGGCCTCACCACGGCCTTCATCCGTGATATGGGCGCCGGCGGCCATTGCCGCAGCGATATCGCGGTGCTTGAGATCGATGAACGCTCCTCGCGGGTCGTCTTCCCGCTGATGGAGCCGGATTTCCTGCTGATCAACAATCTGACCAGGGATTCCATCATGAGAAACGGACACCCGGAGTATATCTCCCGGGTGCTCACGCGCGCGATGCCGGCGAAGACGAAGCTGATCCTGAACGGAGACGACCTGATCGCAAGCAACGTGGCGCCGGGCAATCCGAGGGCATATTACGGGATCGAATCCCTGCCGGACGATGTACAGGCCTGTATCAACCTGGTCAACGATCTGCAGATCTGCCCGAAGTGCCACAGCCTCCTGCAGTACACGAACCGCCGGTACCATCACATCGGCCGGGCGTTCTGCCCCGAATGCGGATTCCGTTCGCCTAAGCTCGATTACACCGGCGCAGATGTGAACAACGAAGACATGACCTTCGAGGTCAGCCATGGGGACTGGAAGCACCGGTTCCGCATCCTGAACGACAGCGTGTTCAATATTTACAATGTGCTCGCGGCCATCTCCTATCTGAGCGAGCTCGGATACACGCCGGAGCAGATCGACGGACTGCTCTCTAAGGCGGAGATCGTCAAGAGCCGGTACCTCGTGGACGAGATCGGCGGCTACCGGGTCATCCGGCAGATGTCGAAGGACCGGAATGCGCTTGGCTCCTCCCGGGCATTTGACTACGTATCCCATCAGCCCGGCGACAAAGAGCTGATCATGATGATGAACAATCTGAGCGATGCTGCCGTCTGGTCGGAGAACACCTGCTGGCTGTATGACTGTGACTTCGAGTTCCTGAACAGGGACAACATCAAGAATATCGTCGTGACCGGCCCCCGTGCCAAAGACTATTATCTGCGGCTGAAGTTTGCCGGTGTGGACGATGACCGTATTTCCTTCGTTCATGATGAGATCGATTCGCCGAATGCCCTTCGCCTCTACGAAGGGGAGGACATTTACGTTCTCTACGGGACCGACTCCATCGACCTGGCCGAAAAGGTCGCGGGCAAGGCCCGCGAGAAGATCGAGGAGAAGATCTCTGGTAATGCAGGAAGGAGGGCCGGCTGATGAAGATCGAAATCTTATATCCTGAGATCTGCAATCTGTATGGAGATATCGCCAACATCCGTTTCCTGAAGCAAAGCATCCCGGAGGCGGAGATCATCGGAACGCCCCTGCAGGACCGGCCGAGATTTCTCGATGAGCCGGTGGATATGGTCTATATGGGTACGACCACGGAGAACGGACAGATCCTGGCGCTGGAACAGCTCCGCTTCCTGCGGGAGCAGATCGCAGAGCATATCGAGAAGGGAACGAACTTCCTGATCACCGGAAACGCCATGGAACTCTTTGGCGAGCGGATCGAAGAAGACGGGGAGGAGGTCGCCCGCGGCCTTGGGATCTTCCAGGGGATCGCGCGGCGTTCATCGATCAACCGGTTCAACAGCCTGTTCCTCGGTACTTTTGATCCGGGGAAGGCGAAAGATAGCGGGGAGCCGGATGCAGAACCGATCCGGATCGTCGGATTCAAGAGCCAGTTCGGACACACCTACGGAGAAAACGGGGACAAGGACCTGGATCCTTTGGCTCTGTTCACACCGGAGCGGGGCCCGGGCATGAACCGATATGCCGAAGGTGAGGGGATCCGGATCAATAATTTCTTCGCTACCTACGTGATCGGGCCGCTGCTGATCCTGAATCCGCCGTTCACGAAATGGTATATCCGCCATCAGCTGGGATATGATATCAGGGAGCTGGCATTCGAGGCCGCGGCTATGGATTCGTACAATTGCCGGGTCGAGGAGTACTCGGATCCGAAGACAGGACTCTACTATTGGGGAGGTACGACAGAGCGCTGGACCTGATGGGGTCTTCGCTTCGAAATGAATAAGGGTAAAAAAAGAGCAGGTAGGGATCTATCTGCTCTTTTTGGAGACTTTGCCATACAGCAATTCAACTATTGTCAAGGCTACTCGACAGGTTCTTCGTCTGTTTCAGCCGCTTTCTGAGCCAGTACTTTCTCGTATTCCTCGAAGATGGCATCTCTGATTTTGTTCCTGGTTTCTGAAACCAGCGGATGAGCGATATCTCTGAAATCCCCCTCACTCATCTTCCTGCTAGGCATAGCGATGAACGGACCGTTCTGTCCTTCGATGATCTTGATGTCATGAACGACAAACTCATCATCAAAGGTAATCGACACGATGGCTTTCATTTTGCCCTCATCGTTAACCTTGCGGATCCTCACGTCAGTAATGTTCATGAACTTTACCGCCTTTCATGCCTATAGTAAATATACACAGATTATACACTATCAATGATAATCAAACAAGATAAATATACCAAAAAAATGAATGTTTAATATCCATTGGAACAACGAATTCCCGATGACAGAAGTCAGAGGGATATGGTATACTATGGTTGGCGCTGCAGAAGCACCATACCACGCACTAGAAAGGAATCAAACATGAATTTGTCTGAATATAAAAACATACACTGCATAGGGATCGGAGGGATCGGTCTGTCCGGCATTGCCGAGATCCTTCTGTCCAGGGGCCATCAGGTCAGTGGCTCCGATATGAGGGAAAGCGATATTACAGAGAAACTGATCGGCGACGGCGCGAAGATCTTCCTGGGCCACAGGGCGAAGAACGTCGAAGGAGCCGATCTTGTTGTGTATACGGTCGCCGTCGGCGATGACAACCCGGAGCTCGCCCGTGCGAAGGAACTCGGGATCCCAACGATCACGAGAGCCCAGGCATTGGGATCTTTGATGAAGGAGTACGGCAGCAGCATCGCGATCTCAGGGACCCATGGCAAGACGACGACGACGGCTATGATCTCCCTGATCCTGAAGAACTCGGATTGCAACCCGACGATCTCCGTGGGCGGCAACCTGGATGAGATCGGCGGCAATTTCTATGTGGGCGGAATGGACTATTTCGTGACGGAAGCCTGCGAATACAGGGACAGTTTCCTGGAGCTGCGGCCGAATATCGAGATCATCCTGAATATAGATTCGGATCATCTGGATTACTTCAAGGATGTAGAGCACATCGCCAGGTCCTTCGACCGGTTCGCGAAGCTGGTCCCGGAGACCGGTACCGTGATCGCCTTTGATGCCAACCCATTCGTCCGGAGCATCATCGAAGGCATGTCGAACGTCGTGACGTTCGGATTCAGTACGGGAAGTGATTACTGTGCATCGAACATTTCCTTTGATAACGACGGGATGCCAAGCTTCGATGTATATTGCCGCGGAGAGAAACTCTGCCGCATAGACCTTTCTGTGCCGGGAGAGCATAACATCCTGAATGCTCTGGCAGCTTTCGCATGCTGTCAGATCCTCGGTGTGGAGACAGGTAAGATCGTTGAGACCCTGCATGGATACCGCGGGATCCACCGGAGATTCGATGTTCTGGGACGGATCTCAGGAGGGATCAAGATCATCGACGATTATGCCCACCATCCGACGGAGATCAAGGCGACGCTGGCCGCCATCAAAAAAATGCAGCACAAGAATCTCTGGTGCCTGTTCCAGCCGCATACATATACGAGGACGATGGCTCTGTTGGATGAATTCGCGGGCAGCTTCAATAACGCGGACAAGGTCGTTCTGGCGGAGATCTACGCGGCCAGAGAGAAAAATATATATAAGATCCGCTCGAAGACCCTGATGAACCGGATCCGCGAGCATGATCCGCAGAAGGACGTCTATTATTTCAAGAACTTTGAAGATATTGCTCATTTTGTGTACGATAATGCAGAGGAAGGGGATCTGATCCTGACCATGGGGGCAGGGGATATCTACCGTGTTGGTGAAATGATCCTGGAGATGGATCGTAAGTTTTGAACGGAATCACAAGGAGGAGGATTCAATGAAAAACGGCGTATTCGCGAACTACAAGATTTTTGCAGCTAATTCTCATCCCGAACTGGCGGAGGAGATTTCCTCGATCATAGGTAAGCCGCTCGGAGATGTGAAGGTCTCCAAATTCAGTGACGGTGAGATTTCGGTATCAGTAGGAGAGTCAGTCAGAGGAAGCGATTGTTTCATCATTCAGTCGACCTGCAATCCTGTCAACGACAACCTGATGGAGCTTCTGATCATGATCGATGCGATGAAGCGGGCGTCTGCCGGACGGATCAGCGCGGTCATCCCATACTATGGATATGCCCGTCAGGACCGCAAGGCTAAGCCAAGAGACCCGATCACAGCCAAGCTGGTGGCGGATATGCTGGTGGCAGCCGGTGCGGACCGGGTCGTGACGATGGACCTGCACGCATCCCAGATCCAGGGATACTTCACCATTCCGGTGGATCACCTGGTAGGCCTGCCTTTGCTTAGAAACTATTTCGCCAAGGAAGACGCACAGGATCTCGTGATCGTATCCCCGGACCACGGAAGCGTGCCGCGGGCAAGAAACATGGCGGAGCCGCTCGGATGCCCGATCGCCATCGTGGACAAGCGCCGTCCGGAGCCTAACAAGAGCGAGATCATGAATATCATCGGTAACATCGAAGATAAGAACTGCATCCTCGTGGACGATATGATCGATACAGCAGGAACCATTACTAATGCGGCGAATGCGCTGAAGGATCTTGGGGCGAAGAGCGTACGTGCCTGCGCGACCCATGCCGTCCTTTCAGGACCTGCGATCGAGCGGATCGAGGAATCGGCCATTGAGGAACTGGTGCTGCTCAACACCATGCCGATCCCGGAGGAGAAACTGCTTCCGAAGATGAAGGTGCTGTCCGTCGGACCGCTGTTCGCGGAAGCCATCACCAGGATCCATACCAATGCGTCCGTCAGTAAGCTCTTCGATTAAAGAGCGTGAGGGGTGAGCTGGGATGTATGTGATCGCAGGACTGGGAAACCCCGGTAAGAACTATGAGAAGACCAGGCACAACATGGGCTTCCAGGCTCTTGACCGGATCGCGGACAAAACGGGGATCCCCGTGAAGCGTCTGAAACACAAGGCATTGATCGGAGACGGGAGGATCAGCGGTGAGCGGGTCCTCCTCGTTAAACCGCAGACCTATATGAATAACAGCGGACAGTCCCTCGGGGAGATCCTCCGGTACTATGACATCGAACCGGAGCATCTGATCGTGATCTATGACGATATGGACCTCCCCACGGGAACGATCCGGGTCCGCAAAAAAGGCGGGGCCGGCTCCCATAACGGGATGAAGTCCGTGCTGGCACACGTGCAGACGGAGAATTTCCCGCGGATCCGTGTCGGGATCGGTGCTAGCGGAAGCGAAGACTGGAAGGATTTCGTCCTTGACGAGATCAGTAAGAAAGATGCCGATCTGCTGGCGGATGCTTTAGACCGGGCAGCAGCGGCGGCTTGCGCGATCCTGGAGGACGGGATCGATATCGCGATGAACAAATGGAACACAAAAACGGAATGATCAACATTACGGGCGCATCGGAGAGCCGGGTCGCCCCGCTGGCAGCAGAGATAATCAGAGAGAAAGAAGGTCAGAGTCTGATCGTCGTACCGACCTATACGAGGGCGAAACGACTGGCGACAGACCTTTCTTTTTTTCATGCTTCTATGGGGATCGAGGGACCGATCCTGGTGATGCCTGAGGAGGACATCCGGATGGTCGCCTTCGAGGCGAGGAACAACGATGAGCTGATGGAGCGGATGCGCGTCTATAAGGCAGTGACCGGCGGCGGCCCTTGTACGGTCATCGCACCGGTCAGCAGCGCGATCAGGAAACTCCCGCCGAGATCCATATACCTCGAACATGTCATCCAGATCCGCTGCGGGGAGGACATCGATCTGGGCAAGGTGCGGGAAGAACTCATAGCGATGGGTTATGAGCGCATGCCGGGGGTCGAGGCCCAGGGCGAGTTCAGCGTACGGGGCGGCATCATCGATGTGTTCCCTCCGGACTGTGAGAATCCCTACCGGATCGAACTGTTTGACACAGAGGTCGATTCCATCAGGGAATTCGACCCGGAGACGCAGCGCTCGCTGGAGAGCCTGGATTCCGTGGAGATCTACCCCTGCGCACAGCTGACCCGTGACAGGGAACTGTTCAAGGCGGCAGGGGAACGGATCCGCAGGGCCTACGACCGGCAGATCCGGAAGCTGGAGCACAAGGCGGCAGAGGATCTTCGTTCCCAGTCTGACAGCGGCAAAGCCACGGGAGCATCTGCCGTCCGTACGGAGCAGACCCACCGGCTGAGGGAACGGAGAGACCAGCTGCTGGAGTATGTGGAGCAGCAGATGAACCTGCAGTATCTGGAGAGGCTCCCGGGATATTTCTTCGATCAGACCGACTATCTGTGGGATTATATGGATGATCCGCTGGTGCTGATCGATGATCCGGCGAGGATCCTGGAGACGATCGAAGCCGGGAATAAAGAGCTCGCAGAGGACATGGAAGTGATCCTTGAGGAGGGGCGCGGGATCGGCGCAGATTTCGCCTGTGTGGCCGGAAATGCTGATTATTTCAAGCTTTATGAGAAGAACGGATATATCTTCACCCCATTCCTCTCCACCATCAAAAACGCCCCGTTCCTGAAGGAACTGCGTCAGGTGAACTGCAGGCAGACACCGGTATACAATGGCCGCTTCGATGTGCTGAAAACGGATCTGGAAGGGTACCTGGCAAGGGGCTTCCGGGTGATCATCGTCTGCAGCAGCCAGGAACGCATGCAGCGGATGGACGAGTTCCTGCAGCATGAGGGCATGTATGACCGTAAGGTGGCGAAGATTCGCGGATCCGTACCAGCAGGATCGGAGCATGCTCCCGGGAGCATCGCGGTCACGGAAGGGAAGCTCACCTCCGGGATGGAATTCCCGGATGAGAAAAAATGCTGGCTCTGGGAAGGGGATATCTTCGGAGGAAGCCGCAGGAGCCGCAGCCCGCGCAGGCCGAAGGCCAAAGGAGAGGCGATAAAAAGCTTCGCGGACGTACAGACCGGGGATTACGTCGTGCATGAGAGCCACGGCATCGGTAAATTCGTCGGCGTGGAGCAGCTCGTCGTTCAGGGCGTGAAGCAGGATTATCTGAAGGTGAAGTATGCCGGCACGGACCTTTTGTATATTCCGGTGGACCAGCTTAAGATCCTCCAGAAATACATCGGCGGGGAAGGCGTCGCACCGAAGCTGAACAAGCTGACCGGCGGGGAGTGGAAGCTCACGAAAGCCAAAGCGAAAGCGGCGGTGGAGGATATGGCTCAGGATCTGATCCGGGTCACGGCGGAGAGAATGTCTGCGAAGGGGTATGCCTTCTCAGAGGACACCCCGTGGCAGGGAGAATTCGAAGACAGCTTCCCTTATGAGGAGACCGACGATCAGCTGAAGTGCATCGATGAGATCAAGACGGATATGGAGCGGGATGTTCCTATGGACCGGCTTCTCTGCGGTGATGTAGGGTACGGCAAGACGGAGGTCGCCGCCCGGGCCCTGTTCAAGTGCGTAGCGGATGGGAAGCAGGCCGCGGTCCTCGTGCCGACCACGCTGCTCGCCAACCAGCATTACTATACCTTAAAGGACAGGTTCGAGAAATTTCCCTTCCGGGTGGAGATGCTCTCACGTTTCCGGACCCCGAAACAACAGAAACAGATCCTCGAGGATCTCGCTGCCGGCCGGCTGGACCTCGTGATCGGCACCCACCGGCTCCTGTCGAAGGATGTTAAATTCCACGATCTGGGACTTCTGGTGGTAGATGAGGAACAACGCTTCGGTGTCCGTCACAAGGAACGGATCAAGATGCTAAAAACGAATGTGGATGTGCTCACCCTGTCGGCGACCCCGATCCCGAGGACCCTGCACATGTCGCTTTCTGGGATCAAGGAGATGAGCACGATCGAGGAGCCGCCGGAGGACCGGTATCCTGTCCAAACCTATGTGATGGAGCAGGATCCGTTCGTGATCCGGGAAGCGATCGAGAAGGAGCTTGGCCGGGGCGGCCAGGTGTATGTGCTTCACAACCGGGTAGAATCCATCGGCCGGGTCGCTTCTGAGATCAGCCGGCTGGTCCCGCAGGCACAGGTCGGCATAGGTCACGGGAAGATGAAGGAACAGGAGCTGGAGGATGTGATCATGGACTTCTCCGAAGGCCGGTTCGATGTGCTGGTCTCAACGACGATCATCGAATCGGGCATGGACATCCCGAACGTGAATACGATGATCATCCTGGAAGCCGACCGGTTCGGGCTCGCACAGCTGTACCAGCTCCGCGGCCGGGTCGGCCGGTCCGGCCGGATCGCCTATGCCTATCTGATGTACCGCAGAGATAAGAACCTGTCAGAGGTGGCAGAGAAGCGCCTGCGTGCGATCCGCGAGTTCACGGAATTCGGCTCCGGCTTCAAGATCGCCATGAAAGATCTGGAACTGAGAGGGGCAGGCAATATCCTCGGAACGGAGCAGTCCGGGCATATGCTGAACGTGGGATATGAGCTCTACTGCAAGCTTTTAGCGGAAGCCGTGGAGCGGCTCCAGGGAAGGTCTGTTCTGCCGGAGGCAGAGGAGGCTGCCTTCAGCCTGCCGATCCCTGCCTTGATCCCCCAGTACTATCTTGAGGATGAAGTCCTGCGGCTTCAGATGTATAAGAAGATCGCCATGATCACGGGAGAGGAAGACCAGTCGGATGTGGTCGATGAGATGCTTGACCGGTTCGGGGATATCCCGAAGGATACCATGAACCTGATCCGGATCTCGAAGATCCGTTCGCAGGCGACCCGCCTCGGAGTCAGGGAGATCACCCAGAACGGCTACAAAGTTATGCTGAAGCTCTGGGAGACGACCCGTTTCGCCGATGGCGTGATCCCCCGCCTGGCAGCAGCCTATGGGGAGCGGATCCGCTTCAATGGGGGCAGCGAGCCTTCGATCCGTGTCACGGTGAGCTCCGGTAAGAGCGACCGGGCGGTGCTGGATGATCTGGAAGCGTTCTTCCGGACGGCACTCGGCGAAGGAAAAGAGAAGTTGAACTGAACAGACGATAGCGAAAGGAGAATCTGAGTTATGTTAAAAGTAGTGATCACTGCGCCGCGGGGCGCGATGGACAGCCTGATCATCCAGGAAGCGTATAAGAATCCCGAGATCCAGATCACCGGAGTCGTCGGGGCGCCGGGGCGCGATTACATCGGCCGCGACGCGGGTCTTGTCGCCGGCACGTCGGAACCGATCGGGGTAGAAGTCTCTGATGACATCGAGAAAGTCATCGATGAATGTGATCTCGTGATCGACTTCTCCCGGGTAGAGCTGTCACTGAAGGTGCTGGAGGCATGTCTGGCCCATGGCAAAGCTCTAATCGTCGGGACCACCGGGTTCACAGAGGAGCAGACGGAGCAGATCCTGGCCGCCGGGCAAAAGATCCCGCTTATGAAGGCCGCCAACACTTCTTATGTGGTCAATGTGATGCGAAAGATCCTGGGCATCGCCGCCGAGAAACTCGGGGCTAAAGCGAAGATCGAAGTCATCGAATTCCATAGCGAGACGAAACTGGACGCCCCCAGCGGGACCGCCATCGAGCTCGCGGAGGAGATGGCAGAGAAGGCTCCGGACAAGGAACTGGCAGATATCCCGTACCATTCCATCCGCGCCGGCAACACTCCGAGCGAGCACCGGGTCGTCTTCGGCTGCATGGGTGAGAAGATGGAGATCTCCCATGAGGCCTATGACTGGAGATGCTATGCGCTCGGCGCTTGCGATGCCGCCCTTTACATGTATAAGCGGATGCAGGATGAGGATGGCGGCATCGGCTGTTATACGATGGATGAAGTGATCGGGCTGTGACCAGCCTTTGCGGAAATAAAAAGGAGCTGTCAGATAACAGCTCCTATGACCTTTTTATAAAAAACCCCTTTTTCACTTAGATAATTGCGAGACCCGCTCCCGCTACGAAAGATCAGTCATCGACCGCTCTGAAGGTCCCCTTCAAGGTGCGGTATTTCTTGCCGTTTTTGCTCTTGATGCCGGTGATCTTGTAGTGGTAGGTCTTCCCATAGGTCAGCTTCTTGACTTTGGCCTCCAGTTCATGGGAATCCTTGTCCTTGATTCCCTTGGCATAATTCTTGCCGTTTCTGGTGATCTTTACCTTCGGATTCTTGTACTTGACGCTGGTCTTGAATTCGAATTCGACTTCCCGGTCGGTGCGATCGTAATCAATATCCTTGATGACGATATCATCAGCGCCGCTGGTCTGGGTAAATACGATTACCACATTCGATGAAGAATTCGAACCATTCGAAGCGGTGACCGCGCTGACCGGTGCGATGCTGAAGGCCATGACCAGCATCAGCGAAAGGATCAGTGCGGCAGGAAGCCGGAGCCTCCTTGACCTGTACTTTCTCTCTCTGCTCTTTCTCATTTCTTCTCCCTCCCCTGAAATAAACAACAACTTACGATGTAGCCATTATAGGAAAGGATTATTAAAAAACCATTAAGGCAAAAAAAACAGGGGACAATCCGGCCTGATTAATATATAGTTAAGATAATAAAGGATATAATGATCTGCAGGAGGAGGGGACATGAGAATCCTGGTCGCAGAAGACGAACGTGATCTCAATGAGATGATCCGAAAAAAGCTGACATCGGAAGGGTACAGTGTGGACACCTGCTATGACGGGGAGGACGCGCTGGCTTATCTTGATGTGACGGAATACGACGGGGTGATCCTGGATATCATGATGCCCGGTCGTGATGGGCTGCAGGTGCTCCGGGAGATGCGCCGGAAGGGGATCCATACCCCGGTCATGTTCCTGACGGCCAGAGATTCCATCGAGGACCGGGTAAAAGGGCTGGACGCCGGCGCTACGGATTATGTGGTCAAGCCGTTTTCCTTCAAGGAACTGATGGCGCGGGTCCGGGCGATGACCAGGGAGAAATACGGAACTTCTTCAAGCATTCTGCAGGTCGGGGACCTGACGATGGATACCGCGAGCCAGAAGGTGGCCAGGGGCGAAAGGAATATCGACCTGTCCGCGAAGGAATACGCCCTGCTCCGGTATATGATGACGAACAGCGGCATCGTGCTCTCGAGGGATATGATCGAGGACCACGTGTGGAACTACGATTATGAAGGCGGCACGAACGTCGTAGATGTATATATCCGTTATCTTCGCCGCAAGATCGACGAAGGGGAAGAGCAGAAGCTGATCCAGACGGTACGCGGCAGGGGTTATGTGATCCGTGCCGATGAGTGATGCGGGCGAATGATCCGTCCTTTAGAAACATGAAGAATCTCACTATAAGAGCGAAAATAACCATTTGGTTCATCATCATCCTGTCCGTGATCCTCGGCCTGAGCTACGCCGTGCTGATCTTTAGCAGTCAGCAGGCCTCCAGGGGCATCCTTCAGGGAGAGCTGAAGGATACGGTCGATAATGATCTCGCGGAGATCGAGTTTCACCAGGATAAGGACATACCGGAATCCGTCCGGGGCTTTTATTATATGCCCTTTGAGGACGGGTATCTGGAGATCGACGATGACTTCCTGAAACTGGTCGGGGGTATCGGCATAGGCCTTTATACGGACAAGGGAACGCTGCTCTATGGGGAGGATCTGATCCCGGTCGAAAACGACACCACACCATTCATAGATGGGAAGACGCGCACTATCCGGTCCGGTCCGGATATGTTTTTCGTGTACGACCGTAAGCTGAAGCTTAAGGGCGCGGGAACGCTTTGGGTCCGCGGCTCCGTGGACCGGGAGCAATTGGAGGAGGATGTGTCAGTGCAGCTGCGCGTTAGCCTGCTTCTTCTTCCTCTGTGGATCCTCTTCGCGGCGGCCGGCGCCTACCTGATCACGAGATGGTCGCTGCACCCGATCCGCCGGCTGACAGAAGCAGCGAAGAACATCAGCAACGGATCCGACCTGAAACAGCGGATCGACATTGGGGAGGGGAAGAATGAAGTCCAGCAGCTGACCCGTTCGTATAACGAGATGATGCAAAGGCTGGACGAGTCCTTCGAGGCAGAGAAGCAGTTCACCTCCGACGTTTCCCATGAGCTCAGGACGCCGATGGCCGCCATCCTGGCCCAGTGCGAGCTGGCCCTTGAGGAAGGGGATCTGAGTCCGGAGGAGGCGAGGGATGCCCTGCTCCTGATCCAGCGCCAGGGAAACCGCATGAATGAGATGATCAATGACATGCTGATGTACACCAGGATCGGACGCCATCATGAGAGGTATCCTTTCGAAGACGTCGACCTCAGCACACTGATAGAGGATACCTGTGAGGAATTCGATCTGGTGCATGGTAACGAGATCGCTCTGGAGAAGGAGGTCGAAGGGGGGATCCGGATAAAAGGATCGGCCCAGCTTTTGCAGAGGATGCACTCCAACCTGCTCGAGAATGCCCTCCGGTATGGTAAAGAAGGTGGGATCATCAAGGTATGCCTGCGGCAGGAAAATTCCGGGGATCCGGCAGGGAAGGCGCGCAGGATCATCCTCGAAGTCACAGACCGGGGCATCGGCATCGCGAAGGAAGACCTGCCGCGGATCTTTGACCGTTTTTACCAGGCGGATCCATCAAGATCCGGAGGGGGCATCGGTCTCGGTCTCTCCATGGTCAAGGAGATCGCCCAGATCCATGGGGGAAGTGTATCCGTGCTGAGTACGCCGGGTGAAGGAAGTACGTTCATAGTCGTTCTTGACCCTTGACTTTTCGGGCGCCAGAGGGTAGAATGTCAAGGTATGAATTTCATACGGCTGTGACGGAGACAGTAGCCCCGCAGGCGCCCTACAGAGAACCGCTCCATAGGCTGAGAGAGCGGAGGAAGACGCGGACAGTGAAAATCACTCCTGAGCCGAACACTCATACCGGGATCAGAAGATATCGAAGTCTCTGACACGTGGATCCCGGTAGTTATGGAGAGACGGGATGATGGTCCCGTAACCAGGGTGGTACCGCGGTTGTATATGATCGTCCCTGACTTTTGTCAGGGACGTTGATTTATTTACTGGAGGAAAAAAGCATGATAAAAAACCTATCCGACAAACCGATCGCTGAGCTGCAGACTGAGCAGGCTGAGAAATGGGACAAAGAGGATCTTCTGGGCAAATGCGTCAGCACCAGGGAAGGCCAGCCGTCCTTCGTATTCTATGAGGGGCCGCCGACGGCGAACGGTAAGCCGGGCATTCACCACGTGATGGCGAGAACACTGAAGGATTCAGTGAACCGCTACAAGACTATGAGAGGCTTCAAGGTCAACCGGAAGGCCGGCTGGGATACCCACGGACTGCCGGTGGAGATCGAAGTAGAGAAGCAGCTGGGGATCGAAGGCAAGCAGCAGATCGAGGAATACGGTATCGCAGAGTTCAACCAGAAGTGCAAGGATTCCGTCTTCACATACAAAGGTCTCTGGGAGAAGATGTCGAGCCGCATGGGCTACATGTGCGACATGGACGATCCGTACATCACGCTGGACAACGACTATATCGAGACCGGCTGGTGGATCATCAAGGAGTTCTTCAAGGCCGGACTGATCTACGAAGGACATAAGATCCTGCCGTACTGCCCGAGATGTGAGACAGGACTCGCGTCCCACGAGGTCGCCCAGGGATATAAGGATGTGAAGGTTAATACCATCACGGCCAAGTTCAAGCGCGCGGATGCGGACGAATACTTCCTGGCATGGACCACCACCCCGTGGACACTGGCCGCTAACGTTTCCCTGACGGTCGGCCCGGACATCGATTACGTGAAGGTGAAGATGCTTGAAGGGGACGATGAGGGCAAGATCTTCTACGTAGGCAAGGCTCTGGCAGACCAGACGCTCGGCGCCGGCAAGTATGAGGTCCTCGAAGAGATGAAGGGCAAGGATCTGGAATACATCGAGTACGAGCAGCTGATGCCGTTCTGTCAGACGGATAAGAAGGGCTTCTATGTGACCTGCATGGATTACGTCTCCGTAGAGGATGGTACCGGGATCGTTCATACGGCTCCGGCCTTCGGTGAAGACGACTATCAGTGCGGACGCAAGTACGACCTGCCGTTTCTGCAGCCGGTCGACGGCAACGGATGCTATACCGAGACCCCGTGGAAGGGCCACTTCGTCATGGAGGAAGGCCTCGATATCGAGATCATGAAATGGCTGGCCACAGAGGACAAGATCTTCGCTAAGGCCAAGCTGGAGCATAACTATCCGCACTGCTGGCGCTGCGGCACCCCGCTCGTTTACTATGCGAAGCCGAGCTGGTACATCGCGATGAGCCAGCTTAAGGACCAGCTGGTGGCGAACAACAATGAAGTCAACTGGTATCCGGATTTCGTCGGAGAGAAGAGATTCGGCAACTGGCTGGAAGAGGTCAAGGACTGGGCGATCTCCAGAAACAGATACTGGGGAACCCCGATCCCGATCTGGCGCTGCGAATGCGGCCATCTGGAGTGCATTGGAAGCAGGGCCGAACTGGTGGAGAAGGCAGATCAGGACATCGATGAGTCCATCGAGTTGCACCGTCCGTACGTGGATGACGTGACGATCACCTGCCCGCACTGCGGTAAGCCGATGCACCGGATCCCTGAGGTCATGGACTGCTGGTTCGACTCCGGAGCTATGCCGTTCGCGCAGTGGCACTACCCGTTCGAAAACGCGGACAAATTCGATGAGGAACTGTTCCCGGCGGACTTCATCTGCGAAGGTATCGACCAGACCAGAGGCTGGTTCTACTCTCTGATGGCGATCTCTACGTTCATCAAGGGGACCTCTCCATATAAGAACGTACTGGTCAATGACCTGATCCTCGATAAGGACGGCAAGAAGATGTCCAAGCACGTGGGCAATACCGTCGATCCGTTCGAGATGCTGGATAAGTACGGGGCGGACGCTACGAGATGGTATCTGCTCCACACCTCCCCGGCCTGGTCGCCGACCAGATTCGATGAAGCGGGTCTCATGGAGATCGCGGGCAAGTTCTTCGGTACCCTGAAGAACGTATACAACTTCTTCGTTCTGTACTATAACCAGGATGAGATCGACTCCGCAGAGCTGCTGGTCCCATATGAGAACCGGCCGGAGCTCGACCGCTGGATCCTGTCGAAGTATAACCGTCTGATCCAGAGCGTTACGGATTCCATGGATCATTACGATCACATGAAGACAACGCATGCGATCCAGAACTTCGTCAATGAGGATCTGTCGAACTGGTACATCCGTAGAGCAAGACGCCGTTTCTGGGGCGAGGAGATGACCGAAGACAAGAAAGCGGTCTATGCGACGACTTATGAGATCCTGATCGGCATCTCGAAGATGATCGCACCGTTCGCGCCGTTCCTGTCAGATGAGATGTATGTCAACCTGACCGGCGGTGAATCCGTACACCTGAGCTACTTCCCGGCTTGCCAGGAGAGCCTGATCGATGACAAGGTCGAGGAGCGTATGGACCTCGTCCGGACGCTGGTCACCCTGGGCCGTGGTACGAGAGAGCAGGAGAAGATCAAGGTACGCCAGCCTTTGCATGAAGTCCTGGTGGACGGCAAGTACGAGCCGGTGATCGGCGACCTGACGGACCTGATCAAGGAAGAACTGAACATCAAGGAAGTCGTCTTCGAAAACGACCTGGAAAAATACATGGATTACTCCCTGAAGCCGAATTTCAAGGTCGCAGGACCTGCGCTCGGCAAGAATATCAAGGCGTTCGGCGCAGCCTGCGCGAAAGCGGATCCGGCGGAAACCGTTGCGGCGCTTGAAGCGGACGGCAAGATCACCATGGACCTGAACGGGGAGAATGTAGACATAACATCTGATATGGTCGATGTGCGCATCACGGCCAAAGAAGGCTTCGCAGTCGCTATGGAAGGCAGCGTATTCACCATTCTAGACACCCAGATCACGCCGGAACTCGCTTCCGAGGGTCTTGCCAGAGAGCTGATCTCGAAGGTCCAGCAGATGAGAAAGCAGAACGACTATGAGATGATGGACAACATCAAGATCTACGTCGAGGCGGACGAGGATGTCCAGGCTGCCATCAAGGAGCACGAGGATTACATCAAGAAAGAGACTCTGGCAGTGGCGATCGAAGCAAAGGCTGGTCTGAACACAGTCAAGCTGAACGGCCACAAGACCGGCCTGGATGTGGAGCGCGTATAACAGGGGACCAGATATGAGCACATCCATCGAGAACCTGCGGCGCATCGCGCAGCGGGACGTGAAAGATCATACGGCGATCTTCGATCTGTACGTTACGGTAGGACGGGAGCTGGAGTACCTGTCGATCAAATTCGGCATGGATCCGGACGATCTCATCAACCTGCTGGAAGGGTACGGAGAGAAGATCCGCCGCTCGGCGGACGAGCCCTATGACGGGGAGGACCCCGCCGTCGCCAAAGCCCTGGAAGAGTTCGGGATCGCCCTGGACTATTCAGGCAAAGGCAGGCTCCATAAGCTTCCGCGTGTCCTAGTGGAGGAGTACGTGGAGCGGTTTTATCCGGGGATCGATTCCGCGCATCCCGAAAACGACTGGATCAATATCGAGAGTTATTTCGATCAGATGCATCCCGGATGGCGCATGACGATGGAACAGGCGGCGCCGCGGGAGGAAGAGACGAAACCCCGCAGGAAAAAGACCCGGAACAAATTCCGGCTGTTTGGATGAAAGGACGATCAGTGAAACAGGATCTTCTGGAACTGACAATCGAAGAAATGAAGCAGTTTGCCGCGGCATTGGGTGAGAAGCCCTACCGCGGCAAACAGGTTTTCGGATGGATCTACCGGGGCGCGGCATCCTTTGGGGAAATGACCGACCTGCCGAAGGCCTTTCGGGAGAAGCTGCAGGCGAACGCGGAGATCGGGAACCTGCGCCTGCTCAGGGTGCAGGAGGACCGGAC
>JAFRLD010000224.1 GCA_017431395.1 Bacillota bacterium
CCTTAGATGTCATCGTGCAAAGGCTGGGCTCACTGATCGGTCACAGCTTCTGCGCGAGTTTTTTTCTTATATCATCCATATGGTCTTCCGACCACATTTTTAGCACCTCATCCCTGACCGTGTACTGCAGGAAGCTGGCACAGCAGGCGGGGCAGCCGCCGATCACGAGAAGCTGATCATAAGGAACGCCCTCCTGGGCATACTCGAAGTCGATCTCAGGGAAATCCGCCCGGATCGCTCTGTAAGCATCGCCTCTCTGATAGCGGGGATTGCATCCGCCGCAGAATTTAACGCCGCACTTCATGTTAATGATTTAACTATCCTTCCTAAAACTTGAGGCCGCTTCGGACTGCAAAGCGGCCTCAAATAGTACACTGTCAGTATTGAATTGATCCTAAGCTATCGCTCTTATTTGATGCCTGCGATCGCCTTCGCCAGAGCCTTCTTACCTTCGATGTTGCCCTGTCTCTGGATCATGATTCTCTGAGCCTGCGGGGAACCTGCGCCGTGCATGGACTCGGTTCTGTATCCGACTGCGGAAGCACCCAGGCACATATTCTCGATCAGTCTCATGACTCTCTGTCTCTCTTCTGTTGTGCAAGCCGGGGAGCCGACGAAGAACTTGTTGCAGATCTCGCCGATGGTCTCGCCATTCTTGCCAACCTTCAGGTCGGACTTGAAGTCGATGTCGGACGGCATGGTTACCATCAGGCCACCTGCGATATCCTCAGCCAGTCTGACGATCTCATACGGGAATCTCGTGATGTTCTGCTTGCAGACGTTCGCCAGCAGCAGGTCGATCTGATAGTTGCCGGCAGCTGTCTTCTGTCCTTCTGCGGAGCATGCGATACCGCAGCAGTACAGTGTCTCGTTCAGGTGGGTCATCTCGATCAGCTTGTCCTTGATGTGGGAAGCCTTCTGAGCACCATTGTACTCAGCAGCCAGAGCAGCAGCACCGATCAGAACGTCGCCAACGCCGACCTTGCAGCCGCCGTAGGACTGTCTGTGGTATCCAGCAAATCTCTCAACCAGCATTCCAGCGAAATCATACTCGCCCTTCAGGAAGATGTACTCGTTCGGAATGAAGACGTCGTCAAATACGACCAAAGCTTCCTGTCCGCCGAACTTAGCGTTACCGAGGTCGATCTCAGCGTTCTCTTCCATCTTTCTGGTGTCGCAGGACTGTCTGCCATAGACCATGTACAGACCCTCAGCGTCTGTCGGAAGTGCGAATGCGACTGCGAAGTCCTTATCCTCTTCTCTCATAGCCTGTGTCGGCATTACGATGTGCCAGTGGGAGTTGATGGAACCGGTCTGGTGTGTCTTAGCACCGCTGACTACGATACCGTCTTCTCTGTACTCCTTGATGTGGACGAACAGATCCGGGTCCTTCTGAGCGTGCGGAGCCAGTCCTCTGTCACCCTTCGGGTCGGTCATAGCGCCGTCAACGACCAGGTCTTTTTCCTGGACCATCTTCAGGAACTCTACGAAGTTCTGATGATAGTTCGTGCCATATTTCTGGTCAACTTCATAAGTTGTGGAGAACATTGCGTTGAATGCGTCCATACCTACGCATCTCTGGAAGCAGGAGCCTGTCTTCTGTCCGCACAGTCTCTGCATCTTGACCTTGTTCTTCAGGTCTTCTGTGCTCTGGTGCAGATGTCCGAATCTGTTGATGGTCTCGCCAGTCAGGTTGGACTTGACGGTCATCAGGTCAGCATACTCCGGATCCTGAGCCAGATCATAGGTGACTGCTACGCAGTTGATGGACGGTCTGATGATCGGATGGTCTACCCAGTTTTTGATCTCTTCGCCAAACATGTAGACTCTGGTCTTCATCTGTCTCAAACTCTCAATGTACTGTTCGCCTGTCATTAACATAACTTCTCTCTCCTTTTAATTAAATAGATTATGTGTGGACATAATTAATGGATAACTTATCTGATCGCGGGTCGCCCCGCGGACCATTCACTTTCTCAGATCTCGTGTCTCAAGATCTTCTTCGCCATATCGAGCAGCTCATCACTCACGGAATTATCGAGGACCACATCACGAATCCCGTCTACGCTGCCGCAGACGTAATTCTTCACGATGTCTTCGATCGTCTCCTGTGCGGAAGGACAGCTGGCGCATGCACCGGTCAGCTTCACGTAAGCAACTCCGTCCTGGATCTTTGTGAGTTCAGATCCGCCGAAATGCTGGGACAGGACCGGGTCCACCTGCTCTCTTAATACTTTCCTTACTGCTTCTTCCAAATGTGTTACTCCTGACGCTCAATTCTTTCGTATGCATCATAATTCGCATCTTTTACTAGTATAAAGAAAACTTCTAGTCTTTTCAAGCGCTTCAAGGGCTAAAATCCGCTTTTGGACCCCCATTTTCGAGAAAAAAATGCATAATTGCAACGCAAACTAATCACTCCATTGCAAGGACCGCTGGACTGCACGGTGCCAGCCATCGAGTAGCTGCTGCCGTTTCCCTTCGTCCATTCCCGGATCGAATCTCCTGTCGAGCTGCCAGTTGGAGAGAATATCCGCTTTATCCTTCCAGTATCCGGTGGCAAGGCCCGCCAGATAGGCAGCCCCGAGGGAGGTCGTTTCGATGCATACCGGACGGAACACCGGCTGGCCGGCCACATCTGCCTGGAACTCCAGCAGGAAATCATTGACGGCGGCTCCCCCATCCACTTTCAGCATACTGATGCCACTTCCGATATCCTCAGCCATAGCCTGCATCAGATCACAGGTCTGGTAGGCCATGGACTCCAGGGCAGCGCGGGCGATGTGGTTCCGGTTCACGCCTCTCGTCAGTCCCAGGATCGCGCCGCGGGCATAAGGATCCCAGTACGGGGCGCCAAGGCCGGTGAACGCCGGTACGATATAGGCGCCTGCGGTATCCTGTACCTGACGCGCCATCGCTTCTGTCTCTGCGGCGCTTCCGATCAGCCCGAGCTCATCCCTCAGCCATTTGATCGTGGCTCCGGAAACGAAGACCGATCCTTCCAGAGCGTACTTCACCGTCCCGTCAATGCCCCAGGCGATGGTGCTCAGCAGCTCGTTCTTCGAGGAAACTATGCGGTCTCCCGTGTTGACCAGCATGAATCCGCCGGTCCCGTAGGTGTTCTTCGCCTGCCCTTCTTCGAAGCAGGCCTGTCCGAACAGGGCCGCCTGCTGGTCTCCGGCCGCGCCGGCAATGGGGATAGCTGCTCCGAAAATGGATGGGTCTGTCTCCCCGTAGATCTCGCTCGAGGGGCGTGCCTCCGGGAGCATGGAGGCGGGGATGTCCAGCCTTTGCAGGATCTCAGGATCCCACTGCAGCGTGCGGATGTTGAACAGCATGGTACGGGATGCGTTGGAATAGTCCGTGACATGGACGCGGCCGCCGGTCAGTTTCCAGATCAGCCAGGTCTCCACGGTCCCGAAGAGAAGCCTGCCCTGGTCCGCCTTCTCGCGGGCTCCCGGTACGTTATCCAGGATCCAGCGCAGTTTGGTCGCGGAGAAATAGGCGTCGATCAGAAGGCCCGTCTTCTCTCTCCAGGCGTCCGCCAGCCCCTCCGCTTTAAGCTGATCGCAGAAATGGGCCGTGCGCCTGCACTGCCAGACAATGGCGTTATATACCGGGACCCCGGTCTCCCGGTCCCAGACGATCGTCGTTTCCCTCTGGTTGGTGATGCCTATAGCGTCGATGTTTTCGGGACCCAGGCCGCCTGCCTTGAGGGCCTCCTGCGCGACCTCGATCTGCGTGTTCCAGATTTCCAGAGGATCGTGCTCCACCCAGCCGGCTTCCGGGAAGAACTGGCGGAATTCCTTCTGGCAGACGCTGACCTGCCGTCCGTATCTGTCATAAAGAATGCATCTTGAGCTTGTGGTTCCCTGGTCCAGGGCCATGATGTATTTTTCGGTCATGCCGCTCTCCATTTATACAAATACTATAATAAGATCCTATACGAATTCCGCCATGACGGTATTGGACACGTCCATACCGGCATCGGTCAGATACAGTTGGTTCTCAGAAAGTTTCAAAAGTCCTTTGTAACGGCGAAGGATCGCCGGATCATAGACGGAGAACAGGTCTCTCTCGAACCTCTGCCGGAAATCATCCAGGCTGATGCCCTCCGCTTTGCGAAGACCGGTGAAGACGTAGATCCCCATTTCCTCCTTTTCAGAATAACGCTCGATGCTCCGCTGGTCCATCGGGACCTGATGTTTTTTGATCGCATCGATGTAGCGGTTCATTTTCTCGTGGTTCTTGAACCTCTGCCCGCCAAAGAACGAGCTCGCGCCGGGACCCAGTCCCAGATACTCATCGTAGGACCAGTATTTCAGATTGTGTTTGCTCTCCTTGCCCGGGAAGGCCGTGTTGGAGATCTCATAGTGGACGTACCCTGCCTGCCTGAGAAGCCGGATCGCCTCATGATACATCTCACGGTCGAGGATCTCGGGAGTCGGCGCGAAGAGCTTGTCCTCATAGACTTCTTTGTAGAGTGGTGTCCCCTTCTCCAGCTGCAGGCTGTAGAGGGAGATGTGCTGCGGTCCGAGGAAGATCCCCTGCCGGATCGTATCGAGCCAGGTCTTCATCGGCTGCTCGGGAATCCCGAACATCAGATCGATGTTGATGTTGGTGAAGCCGGATTTGCGGACCATCTGGATCTTCTGAAAGGCCTCGTTCTTATCGTGAAGCCTTCCGAGCCTCCGCAGGATGTGGTTGTCAAAAGACTGGATCCCGATGCTGATCCGGTTGATGCCGCTCGCAAGGTAAGCGTCCAGCTTCGCCTGAGTGATGGAAGCCGGATTGGTCTCGATGGTGATCTCCGCGTCTTCCGCCAGATGAAAGTCCTTCCGGACCGTATCCATCAGACGGCGGATATCCTCAGGAGAGATCAGGCTTGGAGTACCGCCTCCAATAAAAACGCTGTCTATGACATAGCTTTCGCAGTCTTCCCTCCGTGAGTCCATTTCCATGCAAAGTGCCGTGACATACTCCCTGTAGACCTGTTCACTGGTACAGGGAAACGACAGGAAATCGCAGTATTTGCATTTTTTCCTGCAGAATGGGATATGGATATAAAGACCCAGGTTATTTGTTGTCATCGTACTTCAACACGGCGGTAAACGCCTCCTGAGGCACTTCTACGGTGCCGAACTGACGCATCCGCTTCTTCCCTTCCTTTTGTTTTTCCAGAAGTTTTTTCTTTCTGGATATGTCACCGCCATAGCATTTGGCGATTACGTCTTTGCGATAAGCCCGGACCGTCTCACGGGCGATGATCTTCTGTCCGATGCAGGCCTGGATCGGCACTTCGAACTGATGCATCGGCAGGATCTCTTTTAGCTTGGAACAGACGAACCGGCCGCGGGTATATGCCTTCGATTCATGAACGATCATCGAGAAGGCATCCACCAGGTCTTTGTTGAGCAGGATGTCCAGCTTGACCACCTTAGATGGCTGATATCTCGAGAATTCATAGTCGAGGGATCCGTATCCCCTCGTCTTCGATTTAAGCGCATCGAAAAAGTCATATATGACTTCATTCAGCGGCATCTCATAATGCAGGTTCACCCTTGTCTCGGTGATATATTCCATGTTCAGGAGGGTCCCACGCCGCTCCTGGCAGATCTCCATGATGCTGCCGACGTATTCTTTCGGGACCATGATGTCCGCCTTGACCATCGGCTCTTCTATGTGGTCGATCAGGATCGGGTCCGGCAGGTTGGTCGGGTTCTGGACCATCTGCACGCTTCCGTCGTTCATGACCACCCGGTAGATAACGCTCGGGGAAGTGGTGATGACCGCCAGATCGAACTCTCTCTCCAGCCTTTCCACGATGATCTCCATATGGAGCAGGCCGAGGAAACCGCAACGGAAGCCATAGCCCAGTGCCGTGGAAGTCTCCGGCTCGAAATGGAACGCCGCGTCATTGACCTGCAGTTTTTCCAGGGCATCCTTGACGTTCTCATATTTCTCACCTTCGGCCGGGTAGATCCCGCAGTAGACCATGGACTGCACGCGCTTATAACCGGGCAAAGGCTGGTCTGCCGGGTGCTCCGCCAGCGTGATGGTATCACCTACTCTGGCGTCCGCCACCTGCTTGATGCTGGCACAGACATAACCGACCTCGCCGGCGCGAAGCTGTGCGCACTCCACCGGTCCGGGGCTATAGGTACCGACCTCGGTCACTTCGTATTTCTTGCCGGTATTCATCAGGCGGATCATATCGCCTTTTTTGATCTTCCCGTCAAAGATCCTTGCGTAGATCACGACTCCCTTGTAATTGTCGTAGTAAGAGTCAAAGATCAGCGCCTTAAGCTTCCCGTTCTCATCGCCCTCAGGCGCCGGGATCTTATGCACGATCTCCTCAAGAAGCTCATCGATGCCGGTGCCCTCTTTCGCGGACACCAAAGGAGCATCCATGGCCTCCACCCCGATGACATCCTCGATCTCCTGTTTGACCTCATCCGGCCGTGCCGAAGGCAGGTCGATCTTATTCAGGACCGGCATGATCTCGAGGTCTTCGTCCATAGCCAGATAGACATTGGCCAGCGTCTGGGCCTCTACGCCCTGGGTGGCGTCCACCACGAGGACGGCTCCCTCGCAGGCGGCCAGGCTCCTGGAGACCTCATATGTGAAGTCCACATGGCCCGGGGTGTCGATCAGGTTGAAGATGTATTCGTTTCCGTCCTTCGCCTGATAGACGAGACGGGTCGTCTGCAGCTTGATGGTTATACCGCGCTCCCGCTCCAGATCCATGTTGTCAAGGAACTGCTCCCGCATATCCCTCTTGCTGACGAGACCGGTCCTCTCTATGATCCGGTCCGCCAATGTGGATTTGCCGTGGTCGATGTGCGCGATGATGCTGAAGTTTCTGATGTAGTTCTGATAGTCTTTCATACGATATATTGTACTTGAAAACTCGGGAAGTATCAATGGATAAATGGCGCTCAGACGGCACCTGGCTAAATTTCCCCTTGATTTCTTTCATTTCCTCATGTACAATACTTGTTGCGTATTTATGCTGCGGGATCTTCCGCAGCAGGCTATCGATAAAAGAAAGTGGGGTAAATTGAATGGCTAACATTAAATCCGCGAAAAAAAGAATCCGTGTCATCGACAAGAAAACCGCGAGAAACAGAAGAGTTCGCAACCATCTGAAAGCGATCCTGAAAGCTTATGATGCAGCTATCGAAGCTGGTGATATGGAAACTGCTAAGGCGAAGCTGGCTCAGGCTGAGAAAAAACTCATGCAGGCCGCAGCTAAAGGCACGATCCACAAGAACGCTGCTTCCAGAAAGGTTTCCCGTCTGACGAAGAGATT
This sequence comes from Bacillota bacterium, assembly GCA_017431395.1. Lineage (GTDB taxonomy): Bacteria > Bacillota > Clostridia > Peptostreptococcales > Anaerovoracaceae > Lentihominibacter. The sequence continues at coordinate 7,313 of JAFRLD010000224.1, forward strand.
CAACAAGGCGAACGCCTAATTCTCACCCGTCCCCACACCGTGCATAAGTTAAATGCACATAAGAGAATGAAAAAAGAACCGGATGTGTCTCCCGGTTCTTTTCTTTATACCGCGGGACGGCGGTCTTGCCCCGGCCCAGCGATTGGCAGCTCGTCCGGCTGACAGAGCTGCGGTAGGTCAGCCGCCAGAGCGGTCGGATCGCGCAAGCGATCCGGGCACCGCGGGACGGCGATCTTGCCCCGAACCAGCGATTGGCAGCCCGTCCGGCTGACCTCTACGCTGTGACCGTCTCCAGTGCCAGCTTCATCATCTCGGTGAAGCTCTCCTGCCGCTCTTCGCTGGTCGTGACCTCACCTGTGACGAAATGATCGCTGATGGTCATGATCGCCAGAGCGTTCGCTCCGAGATAAGCCGCGTTCATGTAGAGCGCCGCTGCCTCCATCTCGACCGCCATGACATTCATCTTGGCCCACCGCTTCCATGTATCTTCTCTCGTATCATAAAAGTTGTCCGTGGACAGGATGTTCCCCGCATGGAACGGGATCCCCAGCTCCTCCGAAGCATCCGCCAGCTTGAGAAGAAGGTCGAAGCTCGCGCATGGAGCATAGCTTCCCGGCAGGTCGAAGGCATGCACGTAGTTCGAATCTGTGGATGCGGCGACACCGGCTACGATGTCCCGTACCTTGATATCCTTATGATAGGATCCGGCCGTTCCGATCCGCATCAGGTTCTGGCAACCGAAGTCCTTGATCAGCTCCCAGGAATAGATCCCTATGGACGGCATCCCCATCCCGGTCCCCTGCACAGACACCGGCACACCTTTGTAGGTCCCGGTATACCCGAACATATTCCGCACTTCGTTATAGCATTTCGCTCCGGTCAGAAAATTCTCCGCGATGAACTTCGCTCTTAACGGATCGCCCGGCAACCGGATGCTCTCGGCGATCTGTCCTCTCTCGGCATTGATGTGTGTACTCATGTAATCACCTCACTTCTTCTGCCTATATGGTAACATCATCCCTCATCTTTTCAAAGGTTTTTTCTCCGATCCCCGAAACGTTCTTCAATTCCTCGATGCTCGAGAAGTTCCCGTTCTGCTCCCGGTAATCCACGATCTTCTGCGCGGTCACCGGCCCTACACCGGTCAGCTGCTGCAAAAGTATCACATCCGCCGTATTGATGTTGATCTTCCCGCCGCTCATCCCTACCGCTCCCGGGGTCCCGGTCTCTCCGCCTCCGCTGCTGCCGTTCGCTCCGGATCCGCTGCTGCCGCTTGACCCGCCTCCGCCGGCCCCGCTGCTCAAATCACCGTTCTCCCCCTTCTCCGGGATATAGACCTTCTCCCCGTCCGTCAGGACCTGCGCCCGGTTGATCTGCGAAAGGTCGGCCTTCTTCGTAAGGCCCCCGGCCGCCTGGATCGCGTCCTCGACCCTGCTCCCGGTCGGAAGCTCCGCCAGCATGGGCTGCTTCACCGCCCCGCCGATATCCACATAAACGATCCCGTCCGTATCCAAAGGCTGGACCGTACCTGCTTCAACACCTCCGTTTCCACCTGCGCCGCTGCCTTCCGCTCCGGCCGATCCGCCAATACCTGCTCCTGTTCCGGCCGCACCGGTTCCGTCCGCCCCGCCTTGCACCGTCCTCGTCCCGTCCGCACGCGCCGCATCACTGAACTCGATCTCCGTGCTCCCCTGATGCAGATAAAGGAGCACCGCCATCATCAGCACAACGAGCGCGACCGCCAGCTGCAGCGTCTCCTTCTTATGCTCCAGCAACACATCCTTCACCGAATCCGCCGTCCGTAATTCCTCAAAAAACTCTTTCATAAAAAATACCTCCAATCCCTGTCATTATTTTACAGTAATTGGAAGTATTTGTCAATCTAATTGAGGCAGATCTATTCGGAGGCTAGTTGAAATTCGAACTGCAACGTTGAAGTTCCATATGCAACTGATTCCCATCTTGCAGTTATAG
>JAFRLD010000225.1 GCA_017431395.1 Bacillota bacterium
GGCGCCGAGAGACATGGCTTCTGCCATGGGAGAAATGATGCGGGTAACGGCGGAGTTCCTACAGGAGAAGCAGGGCAGTGTCCCATATATCCTCCTGATCTCCCCGCCCGAGATCGGTGAAGGAATCACGGACTCACCTTTCGCGGATTCCTTCGAAGCGGACGCGGTCCCGAGATCAAAGGAACTCTCAGCACTCTATGAAAAAGCCGCCTTCGAGTTCGCAGAAGCAACCTCCTGTCCCTGCGGCTTCCTCGATGCGGCCAGGATCATTCAGCCTTCGAAGATCGATTCCCTGCATCTCATGCCGGAGGCCCATGAGACGCTGGCAACCTATGTGGCGCAGACGCTCCGCGCTTATTGCTTATGATTCATCCCCTCACCCGAGCCCCAGCTCCCCAAGCACCTGCGCGAGACCATCCGCATGGATGGAGCCGGCGCGGCGAAAGCGGGCTTTGACATGCTCCGGAGCCTCGTCCATGACGATGCCGTGGCCGACGGCTTCCAGCATAGGAAGGTCGTTGGCGCTGTCACCGAAGCCATAAGAATCTTCGCGGGGGATGCCGAGCGTGTCAAGGGTCAGGATCACGCCGGTCCCTTTCGTATAGCCCTTCAAAACGAGCTCGATATAGGCGTACTCCATATGCTCGATGCAGTCGAACCAGGGAGAGAGCTCCCGGGCGATCCGGGGGATCAGGGAGCGGTCCTCGGGATAGGCTGTCAGCTTAGAGATCCGACCGTCGAGCTCCGACAGAGGACGCAGCCGCCCGTGATAGGCATAGTACATGCGCCGGATATGGTCGTCGAATCCGGAAGGGACATAACTCGGATCGTAATAAATGTAGTCGGAATTGTTTACGAAGAAGGGGCACTTGTTCCGGTAGAGGATCTCGATGACCTCCTGGCAGGCAGAACCCATGACACCGGCATCGACCAAAACGCGGCCGCCAGCATGCACGTAAGTCCCGCAGCCGAAGACACCGCCGTCAAACGGCAGCTCCAGGACGGAGTCCGGGATCGAAGAGGAGCCTCTGCCGGTGCAGAGAAAAAGAAGGTGTCCATTCTCCGCGCACCTGCGGATCGCCGCGGCTGCGTTTTCGTACACCCCATAGCCTTCCCGGTAGATGGTCCCGTCGATATCAAAGAATAATGCCTTTTTCGTCCCCATAGTTTTTCTCCTGTTTTGAATTATAACAGTCAACAATTGTTTTGAACAGTGATATAATTCGAACATACAGAGATAAAGGGAGGGGATCAACATGTCATTTCGATCCATAGAAGAAGTCAGCGACCGTCATCTGCACATCATCTGGACCAATGCGGACCCGGTCACATCTGAGCATATGGTCATGATGTATGCGAAGAACTCCATGCTGAACGGCTGGTGGGACAAGGTCACGGTGGTGCTGTGGGGAGGTCCGCAAAAGCTGGCCCTCGAAAACGAAGCCATTCAGGCCGAGATGGAACTCGCGCGGGATGCAGGCGTAGAGTTCTCCGCCTGCAGCAGCTGCGCCGCCAATCTGGAACTGACAGAGGCACTCCTAAAAGAGAACATCGAAGTGATCCGGTGGGGACAGAAGCTGTCCCAGCTTTTGCAGAACGGGAAGCACGTGCTGACCTTCTGACGGATCTGGCGAATAGAACAGGAGACTTGGAAATGGACATAAAGAGATCATGCACGGATTGCGGGAAACAGGCATGCGAGAAGCCGGGGGCGGATCATCCGGACTTCTGCCCGATAGAGAACCTGCCTCCCGAAACGCTCGAGAAAGTCCGCAGGCTCTATGAGGACGAGGAGAACCAACGGGTATCCGTGATATCCGCGGAGATCGAGGACGAGTTTTATCTGCGCTATACAAGGGTCGAGGAAGTCGTGGAATTTGCCAGGCGAATGGGGTTTCACCGGATCGGGATCGCCACCTGCGTCGGCCTGATCGAAGAAAGCCGGATCCTGGCACGGATCCTTCGAGCAAACGGATTCGAGGTGTACGCAGCGGCCTGCAAGATGGGCTCCTTTCCGAAGACCGGCGTAGGCGTTCCAGAGGACCACATCACGAATACGGGACCGTTCATGTGCAATCCGATCCTGCAGGCGGAATTCCTGAACCGGCAGGAGACCGAGTTCAATATCGTGATGGGGCTTTGCGTGGGGCATGACAGCCTCTTTTATAAGTATTCCGAGGCGCTGGTCACGACCCTGGTGGCGAAGGACCGGGTGCTTGCCCACAATCCCGCCGGAGCCCTGTATCAGGCGAAAGCGTATTACAAAAGGCTGCTCAGCGAATGATCGCTAAGCAGCCTTCAGATCTTCAGTCATCGATGATCGATCATCTATCGTCAGCACCGGCGGATCA
>JAFRLD010000226.1 GCA_017431395.1 Bacillota bacterium
CGAGCCGTTGTTCACGGACATCTCAGCGAGCTTCGGGAAGTCCGCCGGGTCAGGGTCAAGGGAAGCGAAGGTCGGCAGGCCGACATCGCGGGTCAGCTGCTTGACGAATTCGACGGCTTTCTTAGCCCCTTCTTCCTCGGTCTCCCAGGTAAGGCCCATGGCGGTTGCGACGCGGGCATAGCGGTCCGTGCAGAAGTCCATGTTGTATTCCATGACATACGGCAGGAAGATCGCGTTGCAGGTCCCATGGGGCAGGTCATACATGCTGCCGAGAGCCTCCGCGATGCAGTGCACGGAAGCGACGTCCGAGTGGCTGAAAGAGATCCCTCCGAGCATGCTGGCCATCAGCATATTGCTGCGGGCTTCCAGATTGGAACCGTCGCGTACGGCACGGACCAGATTTCCTGCGATCAGCTCGATGGAGTAGAGGGCGGCCGCATCACCGATAGGCTCACTGTTCATGGCGGTGAAACCTTCGATGGCGTGAGTCAGGGCGTCGACGCCGGTGGTGGCGGTCACCATCGGGGGAACGCTCAGGGTCAGCTCCGGATCGCAGACCGCGGTGGTCGCAGCGGTATAGGGACTCTTGATCGTCATCTTGTACTGGTTCCGGGTATCTGTGATGACGGAGGAGAACGTGATCTCGCTGCCGGTCCCGGAGGTCGTAGGCACGGTGATCAGGGGAGGCCCCTGCAGGGTGGCCGCGGTTTTGCCTTCGTACGGTTTGATGTATTCCGCGTTGTGGGCGAGCAGGACTCCGGTGGCTTTCGCGCAGTCGATGGGGCTTCCTCCGCCGACCGCGATCATGCAGTCCGCGTCGATTTCCCTGGCTGCACGGGCTCCGGCCTCTGCGTTGACATCCTTAGGGTTGGCTTCTACGCCGTCGAATACCGTATATGTCAGATCCGCTGCATCGAGCAGATCGGTGACCTGTTTCGCGATTCCGGCGTTCACGATCCCGGGGTCCGTGATGATCAGTATCCTGCTCCCGCCGGCTTTGCGGACTTCCTCCGGAAGCTGTTTCAGAACGCCGCAGCCGTAAACGATCTTCGTGGGCAGAGTGAATTCGAACGGTGAAGTACATCTGTGATCCATAGTCTTTTCCTCCTTGACCTTATATTATGTATATAATAACACAAAGGCTGGTATACGGACGCACAAAAACATGAGGAATTGTGTTATGATAGAGGGCAAGGAGGGAAGAGGTATGAACGAAAATATCATTAAGAGAAATGAACTTCTGGCAACGAAGGTGATCAAGGGCCTTGAGAGCCGGAATATGACCGGATATTATGCGGCAGATCAGAAAGAAGCATTGGAGAAGGCGCTGGAGCTGATCCCGGAAGGGAGCACGGTCACGATGGGAGGTGCGATGAGCGCCCATGAGATCGGCCTCGTGCAGGCCCTGAAAGATGGAAACTATAACTTCATCGACCGGGATGCCATGGAGGATAAGAGAGCAGCTATGCTGGCATCGTACGATGCAGATGTCTTCCTGTCTTCCGTCAATTCGATGACCGAGGATGGCCAGCTGGTGAATATAGATGGCAATGCGAACCGCGTCTCCGCGATCGCCCAGGGTCCGAAGAAGGTGATTTTCATCGTCGGAATGAATAAGGTCTGCGATGATCTGGATGGTGCTATGAAGCGGGCGAGAAATGTTGCGGCCCCGATCAATGCGCAGCGGTTCGGTCTGAATACTCCTTGTGCCAAGACCGGCTCCTGCATGGACTGCAAGGTCCCGGATACGATCTGCTGCCAGTTCCTGATCACCCGGTATTCCAAGCACCCTGGCCGGATCCATGTGATCCTGGTGAACGACTGCCTGGGATTCTAAAGTGACAGAGGATCCGGCGGCCTGCCCTGACGGGGGAAAGAACTATGAATGAACAGTTGACGTTTTTTGATAAGAGCGTGCAGCAGCCGCTGCCGGCAAGGCTGCGTCCGAAGACGATCGATGAGATCGTCGGGCAGCAGCATCTGCTTGGCGAGAACAGGATCCTACGGCGCATCATAGAACAGGACCAGGTCAGTTCCATGATCTTCTGGGGGCCTCCGGGCGTCGGCAAGACGACGCTGGTCGGAGTCATCGCCAATCAGACGAAAGCGCAGTTCATCAATTTCTCGGCCGTGACCAGCGGGATCAAGGATATCCGCAAGGTCATGCAGCAGGCGGAGACCGGACGGAGGTTCGGGGAAAAGACCATCGTTTTCGTCGATGAGATCCATCGTTTTAACAAGGCCCAGCAGGATGCGTTCCTGCCTTTTGTGGAACGCGGGAGCATCATTCTGATCGGAGCCACGACCGAGAATCCGAGCTTCGAGGTCAATGGGGCGCTTTTGTCCCGGTGCCGGGTATTTGTTTTGAAAGCGCTGACGGAAGAAGACTTGGTCCAGCTTTTGCACAGGGCGCTGGAGCATCCGGATGGATTCGGCGGGGAGCACGTGGAGATCGATGAGGCCGTGCTCCGGATGATCGCGGTCTTCGCGAATGGAGATGCCCGGATGGCGCTCTCGACGCTGGAGATGGCGGTCCTGAATGGAGAGATGGAGGCCGACGGGCAGATCACGGTCACCAAAGAGACCGTGGAACAGTGCACCTCCCGTAAATCCCTGCTCTACGACAAAGATGGGGAGGAGCATTACAACCTGATCTCCGCCCTGCATAAGTCCATGCGCAATTCCGACCCGGACGCTGCGGTCTACTGGCTCGCCCGGATGCTGGAGGCGGGGGAGGATCCCCTCTATATCGCCCGCAGGGTGACCCGGTTCGCCAGCGAGGATGTGGGGCTTGCCGATCCCAGGGCACTGGAGCTTGCCGTCGCGGCGTTTCAGGCCTGTCATATGATCGGGATGCCGGAATGTTCAGTCCATCTGACGGAGGCCGTGGTCTATCTGTCTCTGGCGCCCAAGTCGAATTCGCTCTACCGGGCGTATGAGACGGCTAAGAAGGATGCCATGGAGCATCTGTCTGAGCCGGTTCCCCTGCAGATCCGAAACGGGGTCACACAGCTTATGCGCGAGGTCGGTTACGGCGACGGGTACCAGTACGCACACGATACAGACGACAAACTGACGGACATGCAGTGCCTGCCGGATTCACTAAAGGACAGGGTCTACTACGAGCCGACGAACCAGGGGATCGAACAGCGCTGCAAAGAGCGGCTGGAGCAGATCAAGGCCTGGAAGAAACAGCAGGAAAAGAAGCAAAAAGAAAGATAAAGAGAAAGGTATAGAGAACATGGCGGATATCATTTCATTGGGAGAAGTACTGATCGATCTGACACAGACCGGGACCGACGAGGGAGGGATCTCTCAGTTCGCGGCTTATCCGGGCGGAGCACCGGCGAATGTAGCGGTCGCTGCGGCAAGGCTTGGCGCGAATACGGGTTTTATCGGTAAGGTCGGACGGGACAGTTTCGGGCTGGAACTGCGAAAGACCCTGGAGAGGGAAGGCGTCGATACATCTGGTCTGTTCGAGACCGATGAGAGCCCGACGACGCTTGCGATCGTGCATGTGGATGAGAGCGGGGAGAGAAGCTTCGCCTTTTACCGTCAGCCCGGTGCGGATACCTGTCTGACCGCGGAAGAAGCAGCAGGACGGATCGAAGCCGCGGCGGATTTTGGAGCGGAGCCGGACAGTTCCGGGGCGGATGGGAAGGCACCCTTGAAGATCCTGCACTTCGGATCGCTGTCATTGACCGATGAGCCTTCGAGGACCGCTGCACTGGCTGCGGTAGCCCGTGCGAAGGAGAAGGGCGTCCTGATCTGCTATGATCCGAACTTCCGTCCGGCGCTCTGGAGCAGCGAGGAAAAAGCCGTGCTCCGGATGAAGGAACCGCTGGAGCAGGTCGATATCATCAAGGTCTCCGATGAGGAGATGGTGATGCTGACCGGAACAGAAGATCTGGAGGAGGGCACCCGGAGCCTGGCAGCCCCGGGCATCACGCTGGTCATGGTGACGCTTGGAAGCGAAGGCGTCTTCTATCGGTACAAAGATTACTGCGGCAAGATCCCGGGCGTCCACGTCAAGGTCGCTGATACGAACGGGGCGGGCGATACCTTCCTCGGAGCCATGCTGATGCAGATCGTGCGCAGGATCCAAGAGCCTGCAGATTTCATGGATCTCAGCGAAGAGGAATTGATCGGTTTCCTTTCTTTCGCCAACCGTGCGGCAGCTAAGACCTGCTCACGCAGCGGAGCGATCCCGGCGATGCCGACGATCGAGGAACTCGC
>JAFRLD010000227.1 GCA_017431395.1 Bacillota bacterium
CGTATCCACGAGGTAGATGGTGAAGTATTCTCTGGAGATCGCCCGGATGACCCTCGCATAGGACTGGTTCTTCTCCTTCACCGCCTCATATTTCTCCTGCTGGCGGACCTGAGCGTCGATGTTCCGTACGCCGATCACGATGTGCGTCGGATCGTCCGCGAGCCGCATCGCCTTGTTCTCCACGTGCGTCATCCCCTGCTCACCGGCCATCTGATAGGCGATCGAGATCGCCCGGTTCTCATCGATGTCCTTCAGCAGCCGCTCCTTAGCATAAGCCGCTCTCACGCGCTCGCGGTCCTCCGGAGCGATTTTTTCGGGGATCCGGCTGGCGCAGTCGGAGAAGAAATCCTCCCCGGTCTCTACGATCTGCAAAATCTGGTCCGACCCCTTCATGCTATACTCGATGTAATGATCGGTCTCTACATTGACATAGTAGACCGTGCGGAAGTCCTGCGAGAGCGCCAGGGCGATCTGCGCATAGGTTGCGCTGGCTTCCTCCGCATTCTCGAACCTCATCCGAGCGGATTTCTCCGCATCTACATTGTGGATGCCGATCATGAAATGCTGACCGTCTCCGATCTCCGGATAAAAGGCTGTCATGCGGTAGAAGACCGGCTGTCCGTCGAACAGCAGGCGGTAATCGACGGAGAATCCACCGTCCTCCTCCATCCGGCGCAGGATGGTCTCCCGGCGGAGAGCCTCCGAAAGCGCCGCCTGATCCGGTGGATACACGAAGGTATGCAGATTGTGCTGACAGTCCTCATAGAACTGGATCCCGCTGGAGGCGATCTCCAGATTCCTGTGCATCCCGCCCGTGTTGAAGATCGTATAGGCATCTGTTCTCTGATCGACATAGTAGATGCTCTCGTACTGATTGGCCAGCGCCTGCGCCAGCTCATAGATCTTCAGGTTCTCTGCCTGGATCTGTTTCTCATCCGCCGCTATTTTTGATTCTTCGTGCACGCTGCGGAGCCCGACGATGATATGCTCATCATTGCTGCGGGCCCGGGCCGCCTGCATGCGGTAGTAGACCGGTTCTTCTCCGATCAGAAGCCGGAAGGTCAGGGAGACTACGACCTCCTTGTCCAGCCTTTGGAGAATGTATTCCGGATCAAAGAACAGCATGAGCCGTTCCTGATCCTCCGGATGGATCGAGTGCGCGATCCTCTGGCTCATATCCTTGAAGAAGTCCTCTCCGCCGCGCTCCAGCTGCAGCTCGTCCCGCCAGACCTGCGTCCCGAACTTCATGTAGGAGCCTGTCGAGAGATCCACATAGTAGATGCTCTCGAAGTCGCTGGACATCGCAGAGGATATGTTCCTGAGTGCATGCTCCGAAAGATCCGTGTCCATCCCTGCCTCGTCCAGCTCTGCGAAGCGAGTCTTCTCAAGGCGAGCCTTCTCCTCCACGAACCGGTCGAATTCCGCCGCCGGGACCGGCTTGGAGAAATAGTAACCCTGGGCCAGATCGCATCCCATCGTCTTAAGCGACACCATCTGCTCTCTGGTCTCGACCCCCTCTGCGATGACCGGCACCTCAAGATGTCTGGCCAGATCCAGGACCAGCTCCAGCATCTTGATGTCCTTTCTCTCATTGAACGCATTCCGGACAAACATCATGTCCAGCTTCAGAGCATCGATCGGCAGGTTGGAGATCATGCCGAGGGAGGAATAGCCCGTGCCGAAATCATCCATTTCGATCCGGAATCCGAGCTCCCGGAGCTGCTGGACGGTGCGGATGATCGCTTCGGAATCATCCGTATAGGCGGATTCTGTGATCTCCAGGAGGTATTCCCTGGGGTCGAGGTCGAATTCTCTCATGATTCCCTGCAGGGTGTCGGCCAGGCCGTCATCGAACATATCGATCCGGGAGATGTTCACGGACACCGGAACGATGATCCCGAACCGTTCTCTCCATACGTTCATCTGCGCGGCCGCCTCGCGCCATACATAGTGGTCGAGCTGGCGGATCATCCCGTTTTCTTCGAACAGGGGGATGAAAACGCCCGGACTGATCATGCCGAGATCCGGATGGATCCACCGGACCAGTGCCTCTGCGCTGGAGAGCACCGGCTCCTCCCCGCGGATATCGAACTTCGGCTGATAAAAAACGCTGAAATGCCGGTTTTCGATCGCCGTCTGGAAATCCCCGATGAGCTGCTCCGCATATAGCTCCGACTCATGCAGCACGCTGTCGTAGACCGCGATCTTCTGGGTGTAGTTATTACGGATCGTATCCGCCGCCATCTTCGCCCGGTCGAACCGGCGCTCTATGTCAATGGTCTTATCGACGTTCGCGTAGACCCCCATCCGCAGGTGGACCCGGGAGCCGGTCTCCTCGTTCCCTTCGATCCCTACAGAAGCGCCTTCAAGCAACTTCTCATAGTCGATGCCATGGCTGCAGTAGACCAGGAATGTGTCCGCCTCCGGACGGGCTATGGTTCCATCCTCGTCCTCGCTATGGACGATCTCCCGGATCTTCTGCCCGATCCTTCTTAAAAGTTCATCTCCGTATTCCTTGCCGTAACGCTCGTTCAGCATCCGGAAATGATTCACATTGATCAGGATGGCATCCATCTCCTTATCCTTGTGATGGACATCATACTCCTGGGTGTATTTGAAGAAGTGATCTTTTGAAAACAGATTTGTGATAGGATCCCGGTCCGTCGCCGTGATGAGCTTTCTCTCCTCTGCCAGCTCGATGTCACGATTGACGCGGGCGCGGACAGCGTCCGGCTGGGGATATGGTTTAGGGATATAATCCGCGTCCAGATGCAGGCAGCTGGACTCCGATTCCTGGTCGCTCGTCGCCACGATCACCGGGAGCAGACGGGTCACCTCGTTTTCTCTGATCTTCTCCAGCACCTCGACCCCGCTCATCCCCGGCATCATGATGTCCAGAATGACAAGGGACAGGAGTTCGCTGTTCTCGTCTATGATCTCGAGTGCTTCCCGGCCGTTGGCCGCATACAGCACCTCGTATTCCGCTTCAAGCATCTTCCCAAGCTGCATCCGGTTGATCTGCTCATCGTCAACGATGAGGATCATCCGTTTCCCGTTGGTAGAATAGAATTTCTCATGACTCTTAAGCATTTATGGAACCCTCCTGCAGGATATGCATACTAGTGTTTTTATTCTATCATAGATAATGGAATAATGTTATACTGTACTTACTATTTCAAAAGAATTTCTTTCGCCGGGATCTCGTCCGGACACGTGCGTAATCAGAGGTCAGAGCATGAAACCACGACTCAAAAGAAACGGCGGGGCTGCTCCCGAACCACCCCTTCGTGATACCGGGAATCTCTCCAAAGGGCAGAGACGTCTCGGCATCGTTTCTGTCTGCGCGCTTTCACTGGTTCTCGGGTTTCTGTGCGGCCTCATCGTCTGGGGGATCCTGCGGATCATGTCCCTTGGGATAGACCTCCTCTGGGTCCGGCTGCCTGAACTTCTCGGTCTCGGCAGGTCGCTCCCCTACTACCTGATCTGCTGCCTGATCGGAGGTCTTCTCATAGGCCTCATGCGGAAGCAGTATGGGCCTCTTCCGGACAATATGGAACAGGTCTTCGGCCGGATCCGGTTTCAGGGAAGATATCCCTATGACCGTCTCCACGTGGTCGCGGTCTGCGCCCTTCTTCCACTGATCTTCGGCGCATCTCTGGGGCCGGAGGCGGGGCTCTCGGGTCTCATTGCAGGACTCTGCTGCTGGACCGCTGACCGCCTTAAGTTCAAAGGCGATCAGATCGCTGCGCTCACCGAAGCCGGCTTCGCCGCGGTGCTCGGCGTTGTCTTCGGAGCACCGCTGTTCGGCATCGCCGCCAATCTGGAACCGGATGATCCTTCGGAGCACTACCGCTCTAAGATCGTCCGCAAAAGGACCCGGATCATCATCTACTGCTTCGGTGTCGCAGGCGGCATGGCGGCCTTCGCCCTGCTCGGCCGGTTCTTCGGAAGTGAGGGCGGGCTTCCCCGTTTTCATGCCCAGCATGCGATCGGTCCGGACCAGTGGAAATGGTTCCTCCCGCTGCTCGCGCTCGGCATCGTTTTCTCTTTGTTCTATATGCTGATCGAGCGGATATCGCGCCGGCTCGGGGAGCGTCTCGATCCGCACCCTATCATCATCTGCATGATCCCTGCTGTGCTTACCGCCGTCAGTGGCTACTTCCTGCCGCTGACCATGTTCTCCGGAGAGCACCAGCTCGATGATCTGATCGACGGATGGCAGTCCGCCTCCTGCACCGAGCTGATCCTGACCGCGGTCGTCCGGCTCGCTCTGATCAGCCTTTGCATAAATTTCGGATGGCGCGGAGGCAGCATCTTCCCGCTGATCTACTCGGGCGCCTGCCTCGGCTATTCGTTCGCTCTGATCACCGGCATGGACGGAGCTTTCGCGGCGGCGGTCCTGATCGCTTCCCTCTATGCTTATCATATGCGCAAGCCGGTCATGGTCATGATGGTCCTGCTCCTCTGCTTCCCCATCACCTACATCCTGCCGGTGGGGATCGCGGCGATCATTGCTTCTAAGGTGCCGTCGCCGTTCGC
>JAFRLD010000228.1 GCA_017431395.1 Bacillota bacterium
ATATGAAAGATGGCAAATGCGCTATTCTCGCAATTGAATCAAGCTGTGATGAGACGGCGGCAGCGGTCTGCCTGAATGGACGGGAGGCGGCTTCGAATATCATTTCATCCCAGATCGAAATACACAAACTGTACGGCGGAGTCGTTCCGGAGATCGCCTCGCGCCACCACCTGGATAATGTGAACCCGGTGGTGGATCAGGCACTGGAGGAAGCCGGCATCTCGATGGATGAGATCGATGCCATCGCTGTGACCTATGGACCCGGCCTCGTCGGGGCGCTTCTGATTGGCCTGGCGACGGCGAAGGCCTATGCCCTCGCCACGGGAAAACCCCTGATCGGAGTGAACCACATCCAGGGGCACGTCTGCGCCAATTATATCGCCCATCCAGACCTGGAGCCGCCATTTATGGCGCTGGTCATCTCCGGAGGCCACACCAACATCGTAGACGTGAAAGACTACCAGACCTACCATGTGCTGGGCAGCACCAGAGACGATGCGGCCGGGGAAGCTTATGACAAAGTCGCCCGGGTGCTCGGACTCGGATATCCCGGAGGACCTTTGATCGATAAGATCGCAAAGGCTGGAGATCCGCAGGCTGCCCCCTTCAAGCGGGTATACCTGGAGAAGGGGAGCCTGGATTTTAGCTTCAGCGGAATCAAGACCGGTGTTTTGAACTATATCAACGGAGAGAAACAGGCAGGCCGTGAGGTGAACGTGGCAGATGTGGCAGCAGGTTTTCAGGAAGCCGTCCTGGAGGTCGTCGTGAACAAGACCGTAGGAGCGGCGCTCCAGCGGGGCGAGGATAAGATCGTCGTCGCAGGCGGGGTCGCGGCCAACAGCCGGCTGCGCGAGATGCTGGGGGAAGAATGCAGGAAGCACGGACTCGGATTATATTATCCGCCGCCGGTGCTCTGCACAGACAACGCGGCCATGATCGGCTGCGCTGCATACTATAAATTCATGGCGGGACAGACCGACGGACTGGATCTGGACGCCATACCGAATCTGGAGCTTGAGGCATGATCGTAGTTTCCGCGAAGGACCTGACAAAAGCATACGGAACGGATGTGATCCTGGAGAAGGTCTCCTTTCATATCAATCAGGGGGACCGCGTCGGGATCATAGGCATCAACGGGGCAGGCAAGACGACGCTGCTTCGGATGCTGACCGGGGAACTCCCTTATGAAGAGGGGGACTGTTATATTTCCGGAGATCTTAGGATCGGCTATCTGAAACAGGATGCCGGTTTTGACTCGGAGAAGACGGTCATCGAGGAGGCTCAGGCGGTGTTCCGTCATTTCCCGGAGATGGAAAAAGAGATGGACCAGCTTTTGCGCGAGGCTTCGGAGCATCCGGAAGAGAGCGATGGGATCCTGCAGAGATACGAGCGTATCCATGACCGGTATGACCGGATGGGAGGGTATTCCTATCAGAGCGAGCTGCGGGGGATCCTGACCAGCATGGCGTTCGATGAGGGCATGTACGATAAGAAGATTGCGAGCCTCAGCGGCGGAGAGAAGACGCGCCTCGCCCTGGCCATGCTCCTGCTCGAAAAGCCTGATATCCTGTTCCTCGACGAGCCGACCAACCATCTGGACATCGGCACACTGAAGTGGCTGGAACAGTATCTGCGGGGATACCGGGGCACGATCGTGCTCGTTTCCCACGACCGGTACTTCCTGAATGAGACCGTAACGAGGATCTTCGAAGTCGAGAACCACCGGCTGAAGATATATGAAGGAAACTATGCTTTTTATGCCGCTGAGCGAAAGGTCCGCCGGGAGACGGAACTGCGCACCTACGAGAAGCAGCAAAAAGAGATCGCCCGCCAGGAGGAGATGATCCGGCGCTTCAAGCAGCGCGGTACGGAGAAGCTGGCTAAGCGGGCAGCTTCCAGAGAGAAGCGGCTGGAGCATATCCAAAGGCTGGACCGCCCCGACGCGGAGCACGGGAAGATGGGCCTGCGTTTTTATCAGGAATTCCAGAGCGGAAGAGATGTGCTGCTGGCGGAGGACCTCTCGAAATCCTTCGGATACGGGAGCCGGCGCCGGGAGCTGTTTCATGGGGCAAGTCTGGACCTGAAGCGGGGCGAGCGGGTCTGCATCGTCGGGGATAACGGCACCGGCAAGACGACGCTGCTCCGGATGCTCCTCGGGGAGATCGAGCCCGGCAGCGGGCGCATCCGCATAGGACACAATGTTCAGTTCGGCTATTACGATCAGGGGCAGCAGAGGCTGAATGATGATCTGACCGTCATCGAGGAGCTGCAGGACGCATACCATCTGTATACGGATGGAGAGCTCCGGAATATCCTCGGCCGATTCCTTTTCCGGGGAGAGCAGGTCTTCCTGCCCGTAGGATCCCTCAGCGGAGGGGAGAAGGCGAGGCTGGCGCTTCTGAAGCTGATGCTCTCCGGGGCCAATGTCCTGGTGCTGGATGAGCCGACCCACCACCTTGATATAGAATCAAAGGAGATCTTCGAAGAAGCCCTTCTGGAGTTTCCCGGCACGAGCATCATCGTTTCCCACGACCGGTATTTCCTGAACCGGATCCCGACCAGGATCTGTGAGCTTACGCCGGATGGCCTGGTGACCTATCTGGGCCAGTACGACTACTATGTCGAGAAGAAACAGCAGCTGACCGCTAAGGAGCATCTCGCGGGGCTTGCTTCCCAGGGGCGAAACCGGGGACAGGAGGCAGGGGCGGACCAGCCTTTGCAGGAAATGAGCGCGGCCGAGCAGCGGCAGCAGAAAAAAGCCCAGGAAGCCGCCGAGCGGCGAAAGAAAAGGGCGAAAGAAGCGGCGGAGAACGAGATTGCACAGCTTGAAGAGGAGATCGCATCCCTTGAGAAAGAGCTTTCGGAGCCGGCGGTAATGACCGATGCGAAGCGCCTGCAAACGCTCAGCGATGAGCTCTCTGAGAAGCATCGGATGCTGGATGAGGCCTACGAAAAATGGGTTGAATTACAGGACGAGGTTTGATAGAATGTGACCATCAATGACCACTATGGAGGTGTGATTATGGTGCTTGATAAAATCCGGGAATTCGTGGTAGATCAGTTAGCGGTCGAGCCCGAACTCGTGGATATCGATTCGAATCTGATGAACGATCTGGAAGCGGATTCATTGGACGCAGTCGAGATCATTATGGCGGTCGAAGAGGAATTCAATCTTGCCATCCCGGACAAGGATGCGGAGAAATTCCGGACGGTCAGGGACATGGTCGAATATGTAGAGGCAAGGATCTAAAATGAGTAAGCAGACAAAAATTTCGAATGCTGTCATCCGGCGGCTGCCCAGGTACCGCAGATACCTGAACGAACTGAGAAAGAAGGGGGTCGATAAGATCTCTTCCAGCGAGTTCAGCCATCTGATCGGATATACCGCGTCGCAGATCCGGCAGGACCTGAACAATTTCGGCGGGTTCGGACAGCAGGGATACGGGTACAGCGTCGAAGGTCTGTACAATGAGATCAGTGCGATCCTGGGGCTGGACAGAGGCTATAAGATGGTCGTCGTCGGTGCAGGGCATCTGGGACAGGCGATCGTCAACCACACGTATTACTATAAGACGGGATTTATCGTCACCGGGATCTTTGAGGTCGACCCGAACCTGATCGGCACGAAGATCAACGGGGTGGAGGTAATGGACTACGAGGACATCGTAGAGTTCGTAGAGCAGGAGGATATCGACATCGGGGTCATCTGCACGACGAAGGAGGTCGCCCAGGAAGTGGCAGACAAGCTTTGCTTCGCAGGTGTGGACGGATTATGGAATTTCGCACCGGTCGATATCGAGACGCCGTCGCACGTTGCGGTGGAGAATGTACATATCAGCGACAGCCTGCATTCTCTGGCGTATCACATGAACAAGAAGAATCCGGGAAAAAATGAATAAAAGAAAATAACCGTTTCGCGAAGAAACGGTTATTGATTCCTTAGGAATAATATATTCCGATTAACCTTCCTGCGGTGCGTCTACCGGGCAGGCTCCTGCGCAAGCTCCACAGTCGATGCAGGTATCCGGATCGATAACGTGCTTGTCGTCACCAGCTGTGATAGCCTCTACCGGGCATTCCTCGATGCAAGCTCCGCAGTTGATGCAGTCGTCATTGATTACATAAGCCATGATATATCCTCCTTTGATACTTAATTACTGATAAATGGATTATAGCAGACGTCTCCGCAGTAAGACAACACTAACTGAAGAGCAGGCGCTAATGAGGGCAATATAATGAAAATATACGCATTGGTCGGCAAAAGTGGCACAGGCAAAAGCTATCAGGCGGTGAATCTGTGCAAGGAAAAGAATATCGAGAGCATCATCGACGATGGGCTGTTCATCTGCCGGAACACGGTCCTCGCCGGGATCTCCGCGAAGCGTCAGCCGACGAAGATCGCAGCGGTCCGGACGGCTCTGTTCCATGAAGACGATCATATGGAGAGCGTTCGGGCGGCGATCCTTAAGGCGGATCCACAGACGCTTCTGGTGCTGGGGACCTCGGACCGGATGGTCGACAAGATCGTCGCCCGCCTCGGCCTGCATGAGATCGACGAGCGTATTTATATCGAAGAGATCACGACGGAAGAGGAACGAGATATGGCGCATAAGCAGCGTCATGAACTCGGACAGCACGTCATCCCGGCACCGACGTTCCAGCTTAAGCGGCAGTTTTCCGGATACTTCATGTCTCCCATGAAAACTTCTCTGCAAATGCTAAAAGGGATCGGCCATCTTCGTGAGACCGCGGAGAAATCGGTGGTCCGGCCGACGTACAGCTATTTGGGCGGGTATGAGATCTCCGAGAAGGTCATTTCCGATATCGCGGCCTGTGTGCAGAAAGAGCTCGGAAGTGTGAGCGATCTGGTCAAGGTCACCATCGGAGGAGAGCAGAGCGCCGGCAGTCAGGTCGAGAAAGACGAAGGCGTGGAGCTTCACATCATCGCGGATTTCAAATACGGCAGCGACCTGCCCGGCCGTGCAGAAGCATATCAGAAACGTGTCGCGGACCGGATCGAAGCGATGACTATGTTCAATGTCTCTAAGGTGGACCTGGAGGTGCGGAAACTGATCTGACGGTTCCGTGCAAAGGCTGGTCCAGCTTTTGTATGAAAAGCTCCGAAAAAGTTTTGAAAATCGGTTGACAAAAATACAGAATCGCTGTACAGTATAGTTAGCACTCGAGAGAAATGAGTGCTAACAAATGTAAACAAGAGCCTGCGGGCTCATTATTAAAGTAAAAGGAGAGATAAGCATGAGTTATGGAATCAAGCCGCTGGGCACAAGAGTCGTAATCAAGGAAATGGTCGCGGAAGAGAAGACCGCGAGCGGAATCGTTCTGCCGGGCTCTGCGCAGGAAAAACCGCAGATGGCCGAAGTTCTGGCTGTTGGCCCTGGAACCGAGGACGAGAAGATGGAGCTGAATGTCGGCGATAAGGTGATCTTCTCCAAGTATGCTGGAACAGAAGTCAAATACAATGGCGAAGAAGTCATGATCATGAGCCAGAGAGACATTCTGGCCATCGTTGAGTAATATAAGGGAGGTATTCATATAATGGCTAAGGAATTACATTACGGAGAAGAGGCCAGAAGAGGCCTGCAGGCTGGCGTAGACAAGCTGGCGGATACAGTCAAGATCACACTTGGACCTAAGGGAAGAAACGTTCTGCTGAGCAAGAGCTTCGGTGCTCCGCTGATCACCAACGACGGCGTTACCATCGCCAGAGAGATCGAGCTGGAAGATGCTGTTGAGAACATGGGCGCACAGCTGGTCAAGGAAGTCGCTACGAAGACAAACGACGTTGCCGGTGACGGTACTACGACAGCTACACTGCTGGCGCAGATCATCATCAAGGAAGGCTTCAAGAACGTAGCAGCCGGCGCGAACCCAATGATCCTGAAGCGCGGTATCGCGGGTGCAGTCGATGTTGCAGTCGATGAGATCAAGAGACTGTCCCACGACGTTGACACAACAGAAGCGATCGCTCAGGTCGCATCCGTTTCCGCAGCGGACGATGAGATCGGCGGACTGATCGCTGAGGCTATGGAGAAGGTCGGTAAGGAAGGCGTTATCACTGTCGAAGAAACCAAGACCATGGGAACCACACTGGACGTCGTCGAAGGTATGCAGTTCGACAGAGGATACTTCTCCCCTTACATGGTAAATGATACAGAGAAGATGGAAGCGACCATGGAGAATCCGTACATCCTGGTCACAGACAAGAAGATCTCCAACATCCAGGAGCTGCTGCCGCTGCTGGAGCAGATCGTACAGCAGGGCAAGAAGCTGTTCATCATCTGCGACGACCTGGAAGGCGAAGCACTGGCAACCATCATCGTCAATAAGCTTAAGGGCGTCTTCGACTGCGTCGCAGTCAAGGCTCCGGGATTCGGCGAAAGACGTAAGGCTATGCTCGAGGATATCGCTGTCCTGACCGGCGCGACCGTGATCTCTGAGGATCTCGGATATGAGCTTAAGGAAGCGACCGTGGATATGCTGGGTAGCGCAGCTACCGTCAAGGTCGACAAGGAAAACACCGTGATCGTCGGCGGCGCAGGCGCAGCTGAGGATATCGAGGACAGAGTCAACCAGATCAAGGCACAGATCGAGCAGACCACGTCCGACTTCGATAGAGAGAAGACACAGGAAAGACTGGCTAAGATGGCTGGCGGCGTTGCTGTCATCAAGGTCGGTGCAGCTACAGAGACCGAGCTGAAAGAGCGCAAGCTCCGTATCGAGGACGCTCTGAACGCAACTAAGGCTGCTGTTGAAGAAGGTATCGTATCCGGCGGCGGTGTTGCTCTGGTCAACGCGATCCCGGCAGTCTGCAAGTACGTCGAAAGCCTTGAGGGCGACGCTAAGACCGGTGGCGCGATCATCGTCAGAGCTCTGGAAGAGCCGGTTCGTCAGATCGCTGAGAACGCTGGTTATGAAGGCAGCGTCGTTGTGGCTCAGGTCAAGGAGAGCCCGGAAGGCACCGGATTCAACGCATCCACAGAAGCTTATGAAGACATGCTCTCTGCAGGTATCGTTGACCCGGCTAAGGTCACCAGATCCGCTCTGCAGAATGCAGCATCCGCATCCGCAATGCTGCTGACCACAGAAGCTGGCGTCACCGATGTCAAGGAAGATATGCCGGCAATGCCACCGATGGGCGGCGGCATGGGCGGGGGAATGCCGGGGATGATGTAA
>JAFRLD010000229.1 GCA_017431395.1 Bacillota bacterium
GGATTACAACGAAGTGGAAGTCATGCTTCAGTATGCCGTTGCGAACAATGTGCCCAGCGAAGACATATTCCTGGATCACGCCGGATTCTCCACCTATGAGTCCGTCTACCGGGCGAAAGCGATCTTCGAGGTGAAGTCGATGGTCGTCGTGACCCAGCGGTACCATTTGTTCCGTGCTTTGTACGGATGCCGGGCCATGGGCATTAAAGCGTTGGGTGCAGGCGCAGATCAGGAAAGCTACAGGGGCAAAGAGATGCGGGAAGCCCGCGAGGTGCTGGCCCGGGACAAAGACCTGCTCAAATGGATCGTGAAACCGAAGCCCACGTTCCTGGGGGATACGATCCCGATCACAGGGGACGGGATTCAGACGCAATAACCGGCGCCCGGTGTCCCCAGACTTAAACAAATACTGCGAAGACACAGAACAGCGGAGGTGTCAGATGATAGAAGTGAGCGAGAAATACCAGCAGCGATATAAGGGCCGCAAAGGCCGGAAACGCCTGCAGGAGATCGCAGGTCAGATCGAACAGATGCACCGGGATCTCGGGAATTTGTACGACGGTTACGAGGAGATGCAAAAGCTGGAGAGCCTCCTCCCCGATCCGGAGGTCAGACTGTATTTCCTGCGGTATCTCAAGGATCTGGATGCCATATGGAGCGGAGTAGAGACTTATGGCCTGCTGCGGCTTTGCGGCAAATGGACCAGACAGCATAAGGTGGAGGAGCTTCAGCAGCTGGACGTCGATTCCATGCTGGAAAGCCTGTTGCCCTCGAAAGAATGGAAGCAGCTTACGGAAGGAGCGGAGGATCATGGAATTCACACTGACGCTTGACAAAAAAGTTCAGGCAAGGATCGATGCCGGCAGGTGCATCAATTGCCGGGAATGCAGTCAGATCTGCCCGACGGGAGCGATCAGCGAATACCAGAAGACGGTGTCCGGGATCTTTTCCGTCATGGAGGGGGCGGCTGTCACCGGCAGCTGCAGTATCGGATGCCCGATGGGGATCATTCCGCAGGCGGTCGCTGCTTTGGTCCGGGACGGGGAGCCGGAGAAAGCCTACCGGCATATCATTGAACAGAACCCGCTGGCGTGGATCTGCGCGGAAGTCTGCAGCTATCCGTGTCACGAATCCTGCCGGCTGAGGAATATAGGCAAGGAGCCGCTGGACATGCGTCTTCTGGAGAGAGAGGTCGTCCGTCAGGGGACCCCTCCGCAGTATAACTTCACGAGACCAGCCTTTGACCGGGTCGCCGTGATCGGCGGAGGACCGGCAGGGATCATGGCTGCCTTCGAACTCAGGAGAGCCGGATACCGGCCTGTGATCTTCGAGAAGAGAGACCGCCTGGGCGGAGCGATGAGCTGGGGGATCCCGGACAACCGGCTGGACAAGACCGCCCTGCACGAAGAGATCGACCGCCTGCTGGCGACCGGCATCGAAGTCAGATACAATCACGTACTCGGACAGAATTATACGCTGCGGCAGATCTGGGAGGAAGGATTCGCGGCGGTCCTGCTGGCCATCGGCAAGTCGGAATCCATGAGGCCTGATACACCGGAGCAACAGATCCGGGGCGTGTATGACGCTATGGAGATCCTTATAGAGAACAATGACGGCGGTTACAGCGCCCGCGAGAAGGCGTCGGCACCGGATGGGATAGAGTCCATGGGAGAGAAGGTCGCGATCGTTGGCGGCGGAAGTCTCGCCTCGGATACTGCCCAGATCCTGGCATCTGCCGGGAAGCAGGTCATCTGCATGATCCCGGAGAACGAGGAGAGTTTTTCGGAGGAAGTCCGCAAGGCCTGTGAGGCGGCCGGTGTCGAATTCAGAGATGTCACCGGGGTGCGTCAGCTCATCCACGATGCAGACGGAGTCAAAGCCGTGGAGCTCGTGACAAAAAACCATGTGACGAATCTGTTCTGTGATGCGGTCGTTTACGCGTACGGGCGAAAGTGCAGCCCGGAGTACATCAGCAAGGTGGAGACCCACCCGGATGGCTGCATCCGGGTAGATGCGGCTGCACGGACCAACAAAGAAAGGATCTATGCCTGCGGAGAGGTGACAGGGATGGCCGCCTCGGTCGTAGAGGCACTGGCGGCCGGCAGGCTCGCTGCGCGGGCGATCGATGCGGACCTGAGAAATGCAGGGGAAACGATCACAACTCCGTTTTTCCTGGAAGCACCGGAAGGGGAGACGATCTATCCCGAAAACATCGCCTGGGAAGAGGAACGGGATGCGATCGGGACCGCCGGCAAGGAAGCCGCCTCAGGGGATATCATCCCGATCCTGCGCGCCGCGGGTGTGGCGGAGGAAATGCCGGAATTCTTTAAGGATGAAGGCCCTGGGCTCGCGAGCGGAAGCCACTCCGTTGCCGTGGTCGGCGGAGGTATCGCCGGAGTTACGGCAGCGATCTCGCTGGCCAAAAAAGGCATCCGGCCGACGATCTATGAGAAGACCGGAAGGCTCGGCGGGAGCTGCAGGTGGCTGGCGACCAACCGCAGGTTCGACCGGGTACGCATGGACCGCGAACTCGCGAAAGTGGAAGCCTCCGGGATCCGGGTCTACTATAATACCGCGGGCGGCGTGAAGCCGGACATCCTGGAGCTTTTGAAGGAATACGACGCAGTGCTCTTCGCGATCGGAGAGACCGCGGGAGTGAAGCCGGAGATCCCGGGCGTGGATACACCGGGAGTATTCGATATCGTCTCGCTGATGCAGCAGATGAACAATGGCCAGATCCCGAAGGGACTTGGAACCAGAGCCGTCGTCGCAGGCAGCGATGAGATGTCGATCGACGCAGCGCGGGCCCTCAAGAGGATCTGCCCGGATGTGACGCTTTTGTCCGATTGCGGCAGGGGCAAGCTCCAGATCAAGACCGGCCTCGTGGACCTGCTTCTCGAGGAAGGGATCAATATCGTAACCGGTGTGAAGATCGCTGAGGTGAACACGGCGCACGGGAGAGTCACAGGCGTGAACTGCACCGTGCTGGAGAACGGAAGCAGTCTGGGCGTGCCGTGCGATACGGTAGTGTTCGGAGAAGGCAAGAGGCCGGATGTGACGACGATCTCCCTGAAGAATCTGTATCTGGATCTCGATGAGAAGGGATATATCAAGGTCAACAGCCGCCTGGCAGCCAGCATGCGCGGGGTCTTCGCCATCGGAGATTATAATATGAGTTCGGTGGATGCCGGCAAGGCAGGGGCTGCGGCAGTGGCCAACTACCTGGATCACACGGACCAGGCGGTCGTTGTAGAGCATTTCCGTCCGGAGGAAATGGCGGTCGAACATGAGCGGATCCAGGCGAGCCGTGTGGATCTGCGGCCGTCGCAGAACACTTTGACGCCTCAGCTTGAGGCGGGCCGCTGCATCGAATGCGGTTATCATAAGCCGGCAGACCAGCTGTGCATCGGCTGCGGGATCTGCCAGAAATACTGTCCGGTCGGTGCGATCTGGATGGAAGGACTTGCCGGTAAGGAGGAGTAACAGATGAGAGGAATCGAACGTGACGTGATCATCATCGGCGCGGGACCAGCCGGATCTATATGTGCATCGTATCTCGCAAAGGCTGGCGTGGACGTGCTCCTTCTGGATAAGGAGGTTTTCCCGAGGGATAAGGCCTGCGGGGATATGATCACGGAGAGCGTGGCAAATCATGTCGCTGCTTTGGAAGCGGCGGACAAGCTGGATAAGATGAGCGTATTCGTCAATCAGCTCCTGATGGTGAGCAGCGGAGGCAATGAAGCGCTTGTCCCCTTCGAATGCTATGGAACGAAGCGGAGAGAATTCGATCAGATGATGCTGGAAACGGCCATCAGCTGGGGTGCGGAGTTCCGGCCGGGCCACAGGGTCGTCGGACTGGTCCGGGAGCGCGGGAGCATCTGCGGCGTACGCGTACGCTCCGGCGGTGTTGAGAGTGAGCTCCGGTCAAAGATCGTCATCGGCGCGGACGGAGCATTTTCCCTGGCGGCGAAAGAAGCCGGTCTGATGAAGGAGAACCCGGCGGCGATGGGCATCGGATGCAGCGCATATTTCGAGGGCGTCCGGCTCGACCGCAACATAGCCATCGGCCAGTACAGCGCCTATGGAGCGGTCTTCTTTGACGAACTGGTGGCGCCGGGATATTTCTGGGTGCTCCCATCCGGGGACGGAGGCGTGCTCCGCGGATATTGTAACGTTGGCATGATCGTGGATTATGCGGATGGCTCCAGGGCGGGGCACGAAGATCTGGAGGAGAGGTTCCGGAAGTGGCTGGTGAGTTCCACCAGAGCATCCACCATGCTCAGCAATGCGAAGCAGGTCACTCCCTGGCGAAAAGGGAAGCTGACCTATCTGACCCAGAA
>JAFRLD010000230.1 GCA_017431395.1 Bacillota bacterium
GCTTCTTTCCCACTGCCTCCGCTGCGGACTTCATGTCGCCGGTCAGCATGACGGTCCGGGAAACGCCGGCAGCTTTCATGCGTTCGATGGCAGCAGCGGAGTTTTCCTTGATGACGTCGGCGATGACGATCGCCCCGGCATAATTTCCGTCCACGGATACATGGATGACGGTGCCGGCGCCGGCCGTAAGGTCCTCGGCAGTTCCGCCGGCTGTAAGGTCCTCGGCAGTTCCGCCGGCCGTAAGGTCCTCGGCAGTTCCGCCGGCCGTAAGGTCCTCTGCGTCTACACCATCCCCCGCTGCCAGTGCCATCATCTTCATATTTCCGACGCAGACAACGTGTCCATCCACGCGGGCACGGATCCCATGGCCTGCGATCTCTTCCACGTCTTCGACGCTGCAGCCGTCGGTCGCTTCTTCGCCATAAGCTTTGCGAAGGGCGAGTGCGATCGGATGCGAGGAGTGACGCTCTGCGTGCGCCGCCAGGTGGAGGATCTCCTCCGTCGTGTAGCCGCTGCCGTCCGCCGGATACACCCCCGTCACCTCAAACACGCCCTTAGTGAGCGTGCCGGTCTTGTCCATGACGACGGTCTTGACCTGCGACATCCCTTCCAGGAAGTTGGAGCCCTTGATCAGGATACCTTCCCGGCTGGCCCCGCCGATCCCGGCGAAGAAGCTAAGAGGAATGCTGATGACCAGGGCGCAGGGGCAGCTCACGACAAGAAAGGTCAGGGCCCGGTAGATCCAGGTGCTCCAGATCTGGGCCATGCCGGCCGCCGCTGCGCCTACTCCGGCAAGGCCAGAGTCCGCTCCGGCAAGGCCAGAGTCCGCTCCGGCAAGACCCGCATCAACTCCCGCACCGGAAACGCCGCCCCCCATCACGCTCAGCTCCGCAAGTCCCGGCACAGCCAGGCAGAGCAGCGGAGGGATGATGGCCAGGGCCACCGCACAGAGTACGACGACCGGCGTATAGATCCGGGCGAAACGGGAAATGAAATTTTCGGAACGTGATTTGCGGGAGCTGGCGTTTTCGACCAGGTCCAGGATCTTAGAGGCGGTGGATTCATCGAATTCCTGTGTGGTCCGGATCCGAAGCAATCCGTTCGTGTTGATACAGCCGCTCAGGACAGAGTCCCCTTCATGGACGGTGCGGGGCACGCTCTCTCCGGTCAGGGCGCTGGTATCAATGCTGGCGCTGCCTTCTTCTATGATCCCGTCGATGGGGATCTTTTCCCCCGGCTGCACCAGGATCACGGTACCGATCTCGACCTCGTCCGGATCCACCTGCTCGATTCCTTCCGGCCCTTCGATGTTGGCATAGTCCGGACGGATGTCCATCAGCTCTCCAATGTTGCGGCGGCTGCGTCCCACGGCGTAACTCTGGAACAACTCCCCGACCTGGTAAAACAGCATGACCGCAACAGCCTCTGTGAAATCGCCGGTCCGGTACACGGCCAGGGCCAGCGCGCCGATTGTGGCGATCGCCATCAGCAGGTTCTCATCCAGGGGCTGACGATTCACGATGCCTTTGTACGCTTTGCGAAGGATATCATAGCCGACCACCAGGTACGGCACCAGGTAAAGGGCCAGCATCACCGGCCGCCCGAGGGTAACAAAATGCAGGGCGATCAGCATCGCCGCCGCCAGCAGGATCCGTATGAGATTGTTCCGTTGCTTCTTATTCATACTACCGCCGCCCTTTCAGGTCAATTCCAACCCAGGCCCCCAAACAAAAACTTAGAAAAAGATCTCGCAGTCGTCCTCTACCTTCTTACAGTTCTTCAGCACCTCCGGCATGACGACGGCCGGGTCTGCGCCTTCTTCGAACTCGACTTTCATCTTAAGCGCCATGAAGTTCACGGTGGCATCCTTCACGCCCTCCGTCTTCTGCGTGGCGACTTCCATCTTATTGGCACAGTTCGCGCAATCCACATCGATCTTATAGGTCTTTTTCATCTCGGTCCTCCTCTTCGGCCTTTCGGCGATCTCAATCCATCTGCCCGAGCGATCTCAATCCAGCCCCAGGCTATCAATTAAATGATTGTTTAATTGTTCACTCGTATAATAGCACATCCCTCCGGGCTCGTCAAGCTTGAAATAGACCAGCCTTTGCATTAAAATACAAAGTGTTGAGAGGTATATAAATATGAGTGTTTCCAAGAAGCTCCCCCACGGGCACGACCAGACTTCCGAACACATCATGGAGCATCTGCCCGGACCGGAGGATATCCAGACCGTCGCCGGACTGATGAAGCAGCTCGGTGATCCGAGCAGGCTGCGGAT
The DNA here is from genome assembly GCA_017431395.1 of Bacillota bacterium. GTDB lineage: Bacteria > Bacillota > Clostridia > Peptostreptococcales > Anaerovoracaceae > Lentihominibacter. The sequence goes on from JAFRLD010000230.1 coordinate 2,282, forward strand.
TTTTTGGATCCTGTGCCATGTCGAGGAATGTGTGACGGACATCGCGGCCATGACGGACATGACCAGCCCGGCCGTCTCCCACCACCTGCGGATCCTGAAGTCCAGCGGGCTGATCGTCTCGCGCCGGGAGGGCAAAGAAATGTATTATAAGGCAGCCGATTCGGACATTTCGCAAAGGCTGCACCACGCGGTCGAAGAGATCATGGAGATCTCCTGCCCGAAAGGAGGATCCCATGACTGAACTCGAGCGGGCGAAAGAATATTTCAGAAACGATAAATACGCGACGAAAGTGACCGGGATCGAGATCACGGATGTCGGTGACCACTATGCGAAAGTCGAACTGGACCTGGACGAGCGCCACTACAACGCCATGGGGGCGGTCATGGGCGGCGTCTACTTCACCATGTCGGACTTCGCGTTCGCCATCGCCTCGAACCATGCGGGCGAACCCACCGTAACCCTAAGCAGCCACATCACCTACCTGCGCCCGGTCAAAGGCAAGCATCTCATCGCGGAGACGAAGTGCCTTAAAGACGGCCGGCGGACCTGCAACTACGAGATCCTGATCCGGGACGATCTGGGAACGGAAGTGGCAACGGTCGTCACCGAGGGCTACAAGGTAGAGAAATAAAGGTCGCGAAGCGATCCTAAGAAAACGGAGGAAATTCTGATGAACAAAAGCAGGCCTACAGGAAGAAAAGTGACCCACTCCAGCGGCGGAAGCGGTGTCGCCAAGAGCGGCGGAGGGCGCCGGGGCAGCAGCGTTGGAAGCGGCGGATTTTTCGGCGGCGGCAGCAGTTCCAGCCATAGCTCCAGCCACAGCTCGAGCAGCCATAGCTCGAGCAGCCATAGCTCCAGCAGCCACAGCTCCCACACCTCCTATGATTCCGGCAGCAGTTACTCCGGCGGAGGCGGCGGAGGCGGACGCGTCCGGGCCGGCGGCAAACCTGGGATCCTGGCCATCGGCGCTGTGGTCCTGGCCATGTTATTCGGCGGCGGCGGACTCGCCATCAACGGTCTCTCCCCGGATACGGACTACCAGCAGGCGGTCCAGTCCGGCAGCGGCTCCTATAACGGCTGGTACACTTCGGATGAATCGGTCGGCAACACCGGGGTCCTGAACACGAACGTCTCCTCCGAAGCGCGCGACCGCTTCACGAAGATCGCCGGCGACGGAAGTGACACGAACACCATCATGGTCTACATGTGCGGCACCGACCTGGAGTCCCAGTCCGCCATGGCCACGAGCGATCTGAACGAAATGATCAGCGCGACGGTGAACAAGAACATCAACCTGATCGTCTACACCGGCGGCTGCAAACGCTGGCGCAACAACGCCATCAGCTCGAACTACAATCAGATCTGGCAGATCCAGAACGGGAACATCAAATGCCTCGTCGACAATGCCGGAAGTGAGCCGATGACGAAGCCCGCCAATCTTTCCTCTTTCATCAAGTGGACCGCTAAGAAGTTCCCGGCGAACCGGATGTCCCTGATCTTCTGGGATCACGGCGGCGGGAGCATCAGCGGCTACGGCTATGATGAGAAATATCCGCGCAGCGGTTCCATGACGCTGGCGGGCATAGATTCCGCCCTTAAGGATGCCGGGATCCGCTATGACTTCATCGGTTTTGACGCCTGCCTGATGGCGACCACGGAGACCGCCCTCATGCTCGGTGACTACGCTGACTATCTGATCGGAAGCGAAGAGACAGAGCCTGGCATCGGCTGGTATTATACGAACTGGCTGACCAGCCTTTCTAAGAACCCGTCCCTGGAGACCCTCCAGATCGGCAAGCAGATCGCCGACGATTTCACCGCGGCGTGCGCCAAGAAGTGCCCGGGCCAGTCCACGACCCTCTCTGTCGTTGACCTGGCTGAGCTCTCACAGACCGTGCCGGCGAAACTGACGGCCTTCTCGGAAGACGCGAGCGAAAAAATCAGCGGCGGTGAATACCAGCAGGTGGCGACCGCGCGCGGACAGAGCAAAGAATTCGCCCGCAGCACCGGCATCGACCAGGTCGACCTGATCCACTTCGCGCGGTTGCTCGACACAAGCGCCAGCAAGGATCTCGCCAAGACCCTGACCGAAGCGGTCAAATACAACCGGACTTCGAACAACACCGCCAACGCTTACGGGCTTTCGATCTACTTCCCGTATAAGAAGCTGAACCGCGTCGACGCCATGACGAGCACCTATGAGCAGATCGGCATGGACGATGACTACACCTCCTGCATCCGCCAGTTCGCGCAGATGCAGACAGCCGGCCAGGCGGTGGGCGGTGGCACGATCAATCCGTTCGAAGCGCTTATGGGTATGGGCGCTGGCTCCGGCGGAGGGCCCTCTGATCTGACGGGCCAGGCCATGCAGCAGCTGATCGGTGTCCTGCTCGGCGGAGGCGGAAGATCCATCGACTTCGACGCTCTCGGGATCGACGGTCTTGATGCTTCCAACACCAAGTACCTGCGGCAGGATCCGCTCGATGCGGAAGCGGTCACCGAATACATCTCGGAGAACCACATCACCGCGGAGGATCTCAAATGGCAGGAGAACAAAGACGGCCAGCAGGCCATCATACTGACTGAAGATCAGTGGGAAGCCATCGAGAGCGTAGACATGAGCATGCTCTATGATGATGGCGACGGCTACATCGAACTGGGCCTTGACAACATCTATGACTTCGATGATGACGGCAACCTGCTGCCGAAGCTTGACCGGTCCTGGCTCTCCATCGAGAACCAGCCGGTGGCCTACTACCACACCGAGACCGTGGACTTCCCGGACGGGACCTACTCCATCACGGGCTACGTTCCGGTGGAGCTGAACGGGGATGAGGCGCGGCTGATCCTGACGTTTGACTCGGCCAATGAAGACGGCTACATCGCTGGTGTCAGCTATGACTACGACGAGTCCGTCACCGAGACCCAGGCCAAGAATCTCAAAGGCCTCGAAGCCGGCGACCAGGTGAAGTTCCTCTGCGACTACTACACCTACAAAGGCAAGTTCGACGACAACTACCAGCTCGGCCGTACCTGGACCGTGAAGGATCCGGCGAACGTGAAGATCACCAACACGGATGTTGGAAACGGCGACGTGCAGATCATGTATAAGTTCACGGATATGTACGGGGAGGCACACTGGACCGAAGCGATCCAGCAGTAGCCCGCAGCTGCAAAGGCTGGTCTCACGGCCGCCATGATCCGAATCATAAAAGAGGCATCGAACCGTGCTCGATGCCTCTTTCTTATCTGACTTCTTGATCTATCTTGTCTGATTCCCTATTCCGTGTACAGTCCGAACGGATCGTCACTCATGACTGTGACCTGCGCCTCGGGGATCTCTTCCTTGGCCGGGGCTGCCTGTACGCCATTCGCGGATGCAGCTCTCGCGGCGGCGGACATGATCTTAGCACGGAGTTCATCCTCCAGACGGACGAGCTCTGCCTCTGCCTCACGACGCTTGGTCCGGCCTTCGTCCTGGATCTTCAGGACTTCATCAATGGTAGAGATGAGGTTGGCCTGGGTCTTCTCGAGGGTCTCCATATCGACGATGCCTCTCTCGTATTCCTTCGCGGAGGAGACCGTCGCCTGATGCAGTGCTTCCGCGTTCTGGATCAGCATCTGGTTCGTAGCATCGGTGACGAGCTGCTGTGCCTTGGCCGCCTCCTGCGAGTGGGCGAGCCCCAGAGCGATCAGCATCTGGCTCTTCCAAAGCGGCAGGGAGTTCACCAGTGTGGACTGGATCTTCTCAGACATCAGGGTGTCGTTGTTCTGGACCATCCGGATCTGTGGCGCCATCTGCAGCGCAACGGTTCTGGTCAGTTCCAGATCGTAGATCTTCTTCTCGAAACGCTCGCACTTATTGTTGAGGTCGTCCAAAGCCTGGACATCTTCGGGCAGCTTGCTCTGCTCTGCCTTCCGCTGCAGCTCGACGAGATCGGTAGCACGGACCTCAGCCAGTTTTTTCTTACCGGCTTCGATGTACATGGAGAGTTCCTTGAAATAAAGGTGGTTCTTCTCATAAAGCTTATCAAGGAGCGCGATGTCCTTCATCAGGATGACCTGGTGATCCTGCAGGGCGTCTGCGATCTTGTCGACGTTCTTCTCTGCGGCTGCATACTGGGCTTTCTTGTGCTCCAGCTTCTTCTCCGCGCTCTGGAACATTCCGAAAATGCCTTTTTTCTCCTCGCCGCTGGTCTTGATCTCTGTAACGAGATCGGACAGCAGGTCACCGACCTGACCCAGATCCTGCGTCTTGACGCTGGTCAGTGCGGACTCTGAGAACTCGGCCAGCTTTTGCTGTGCTCCCACGCCATACTGGAGCACCATCGTCGTGTCGCTCACATCGATCGTCTCTGCGAACGCATCGATCTTCGCCTGCTCCTCCGCCGTGAATTTCGTCTCCGTCTCTGAAACGGCCGCCTGTACGGATGGGGGTGCCGGTACTGACGCCATCGCCTGTGCCATTGCTGCTGTGGATATCGGAGCCGGGACTTCTTCGGCCTCAGCTGCCGCTGCTGCTTCTGCTTCGATCGCTGCCGCATCCTCGGCTGCGTCTGCCATGACTTCCTTGTTCAAAGTTTCTTCTGACATGTTGTTCCTCCTATACGACTATTTTTCAAAATCCGAGCCAAGCAGCCCGTCCTGTTTTAACATCATCTTCAGGACGCTGATATCCGTGGACGCGTCCACGATCCCGTCCTCATAGAGCCGGTTCAGCAGGTTCCCGCAGGCCTCTGAGACCAGTTTGATCCCGCTGATGACTTCTTCCTTAAGATCATCCATATCCTCGCCGGTGATATTCTTCTTCGCATAAGAAAGATAGGATTCCGTGGAATTGATGATCATCGGCAGGTACCGGTCGGTCAGGCGCTTGATCTCCTGCTCCGCCCCCGGCACTTCGGCCACCCTCTGGAAGATCTTCTCCACAATGGGGATCAGCGTTTCAAGACCGGCCCGGATCTCCTCATCCTTGGTTTGGGCCTTGAGGTCGTCCAGCTTTTGGACATACTCATTTCGCTTGGTTCTCAGCTGGTCGCTGGTTCCGACGCGGAAGGCTTCGGAGACATTCTTCTTTTTTCTCAGTCCGTCGAACAGGCCTTTTTTCTTCGGCGGGAGCATGACGTTGTCCGGGATATACTCCGCCTTGTACGTCACCGTCTCCGGCAGGATCTTCATGCCGGTGAAATTTTTTTGCCCTGTAAAAAACGACAGCCGTCCGGTCTCTCCGGATTTGATCCCGTTGGCCCCGGTCTTCGCTGTGACCTGGTCGACCCGGATCTGATCTTTGTAGATCTCCACCTTCATCCGCAGCTCCCTGAGGTCCACGGTGGTGGTGTTGGTGATCTCCAGGAAATAGTCCTTGCTCGGTGCGACCGTTCCCAGATTCCCGAGCCGGTATTTGCCGTTCTCGAAGGTATCTCTGAGCCAGGCGATCACTTTCTGGCGAATTTCTTCATCTATTGCGTTCACCGCACTTGTTGTATTAGTTTCTTGATTTGTGTTTTGGTTTGTTTCTTGGCCCATGGTTCATTTCACTCCTGATGGTATTATACCCTATCTGGTCAGTCCAGTCCAAAACAAAATGAACGCGCCGGAGGATTAATTCACCTCCGTCGCGCTCAGGATCTCTTCTATCGTAGAGACCGGTACGATCTCGATCTTGTCCAGGACCTCCTGGGCCACATCCTTCAGGTCGTGTTCATTCTCCTCCGGGATGAAGACCTTGGTGATGCCTGCCCGCTGGGCGGCCATGAGCTTCTCCGGCAGACCGCCGATCGGTGTGACAGCTCCCCGCAGGGAGACTTCCCCGGTCATAGCGATGTGCGGATCAACGACTTTGCCGGTAAGCAGTGACGCCAGTGCCGTCGTCAGGGTCACGCCCGCAGATGGGCCGTCTTTCGGGACCGCGCCCGCCGGCACGTGGATATGCAGGTCGCAGGTCTCGAGCTGCTTCGCCTCCTCCGGCAAAAGCGACTTCACCAGGGTGATGGCGATCTTCGCGGATTCCTGCATGACATCGCCGAGCTGGCCCGTGATGGTCAGCTTGCCGTCGCCCTTTGTCAGCATCGTTTCTATATAGAGGATCTCGCCACCTACCGGGGTCCAGGCCAGGCCGGTCACAACGCCCGGGTTCGGCTTCGGTAAGATCTTATTGTGCTGGATCGGCCGGTCTTCGAGTTCTTCGTGCACGCTCTGGGCAGTAACGATCTCTTTTTCCTCCGGATGCTCCGATACGCGGACCGCCAGCGTCCTGCATAATGTATCGATCCTCTTTCGCAGTCCCCGAACGCCGGCCTCCATGGTGTAGTCCGAGATCAGCGTCTCCAGCGCCTCGTCCTCGATCTCCAGCTGGTCCTCCGTGATCCCCATGGCCTCCATGGACTTCGGGACCAGGAAGTGCTTACCGATCTGCAGCTTCTCGAGCGGCGTATAGCCGGTGAACTGGATGACCTCCATCCGGTTGAGCAGCGGTTCCGGGATCGTGTCCGCCGTATTCGCCGTGCAGATGAACAGCACGTCGCTGAGATCATATGGGACGTTCATGTAGTGGTCGGTGAAGGTATTGTTCTGTTCCGGATCAAGGACCTCCAGCAAAGCGCTGGCCGGGCTCCCGTGGAACGAGTCGGACATCTTATCCACCTCGTCCAGCACCATGACCGGATTGGATGCTCCGCTCTTGCTGATGCCATCCATGATCCGTCCCGGCATCGCCCCGATGTAAGTCCTGCGGTGCCCGCGGATATCGGACTCGTCGTGGACGCCGCCCAGGCTGACCCGCGCGTATTCTCTTCCCAGCGCCCGGGCGATGCTCCGCCCGA
>JAFRLD010000231.1 GCA_017431395.1 Bacillota bacterium
AGGGAGAGTGCGTTTACAGGCGCAGATGACATGCCTGTTTGGTAAGAATCATTCAGGGTGGATATCCTGCAGATCATCGTATATAATATAGATAGATGAAACAAGTATTCAATAGGCAGCTGAGACAGGAGAGACGACATGTTGACTTGTGCATTTATCTATATTGCCCCGGGGCTTGACCCCCTCAAACAGAATGCGGTCATACCATCGGAGGATGTGCCAATGTATGTGGTCGGCTGCAGTAGTTATGACCAGGCAGAGACCGTAGCGGCGGCTCTCGCGAGGAAGGGATGCCAGTGTATCGACCTTTGTCCGGGTTTCGGTGTGGAAGGTGTTGCCAGGATTAAACGGGCAGCAGGACCGGACGTCAAGGTCGGCGTGGTCAGATACGATACCGTCCCCGCATTCGGAAACAGGTCTGGGGATGAGATGTTTTGATCGCCACGCCGCACAAATATCTTGTACCCAATAACTTTTCAGAACAAAGCGACACCTGTTATGGTAAGATATCCATAGGGTGTCGTTTTTTGTGCAGGAGGAAAGGGGCTTGAATAACGTAGGGACCATATTCAATATCCAGCATTTCACGATCCATGACGGACCCGGGATCCGAACGGAGCTGTTTCTTAAGGGCTGCCCGCTGCAGTGCAGATGGTGCAGCAATCCGGAAGGACTGACGCGAAGGATCCAGCCGGGGGTCTATAGGAAGAAGTGCCTCGGCAAAAGGACTTGCGGCCTCTGTCTCAGCGCCTGCCCGCAGGGGGAGAAAGGGCCCCTGACCTTTTACAGGAACAAACTCATTAAGATCGACTATGAGAAATGTACCGGCTGCATGGCATGTGAAGAAAGCTGTCCCGCTGAGGCGATCAAGGCCTGGGGCAGACAGATCACGGTAGAAGAAGCCATGGAGGAGATCCGCAGGGATAAGGGATATTATGACCGGTCCGGGGGCGGCGTCACCGTTTCCGGAGGGGATCCCCTCCTGCAGGCGGATTTCACGGAAGAACTTTTTCGCAGCTGCCGGGAGGAAGGGATCCATACCTGCTGCGAGTCCAGCCTTTGGGTAGGCTGGGAAGAGATCGAGAAGATGCTCCCGGTGACCGACCTGTGGATCGCGGACATCAAGATGATGGATCCGGAGAAACACAGAGAATATACCGGCGGAAGCAATGCGAAGATCCTGGAGAACCTGAAGCGGCTGTCAGAGATCCCCGGCCTGCAGCTGATCCTGCGGATCCCGGTCATCCCCGGGGTAAACGACGACCAGGAGAATATGGACCGGACGGCGGACTTTATTCTGCAGGAAATGAAAGGGCGGGTGCAGACCCTGCAGCTGCTCAGTTTCATGCGGATGGGGGAAGAAAAATACACATCGCTTGGAATGCCGTACCAGATGAAGGATGTGCGTTTTCGCAGAGACTATTTCCAGCGAAAGATCCGCAGGTTTGCGGATGAATTCAACCGCCGGGGGATCCACACCCTGGTGGGAACGAGAGAAAAGGAAGAGGAGAAATCATGACGATCCATACGATGCATACAGCGGCCTGTGGCTGCGATGCGGTCGATCAGACCTATAGCCTTGGTTATGTGACAGGCCATGAAGATTGGTCACCCTACGAGAGGGTCAACCGGCTGCGCCAGGTTTTTCTGGACCGACCGTTCAATATCGATGTCGAGCGTTTTCGGAACGTGACCGCTTCGTATCGGGAGCACGAGAATGAACCGGCCGTGCTCCGCTGTGCGTACGGATTCGAAAAGATCCTGGAAAACGCGACACTTTACATCTACGAGGATGATCTGATCCTGGGGGAGATCGCTGCTCCCGCCAAGGCTTCGCCCCAGTATCCGGAGTTTTCGGTAAACTGGATGCTCCACGAAGCTCTGTATGAGCCTTTCGAAGAACGGGAGCACGACCAGTTCTATTTCGCCAGCGAGGAAGACCGCCAGGAGTTCATCGATCTGTGCCAGTACTGGCAGGGCAGGGCCGTAGATGATTACGTCGATGCCCGGCTCGACGATGAGATGACGAAGGGCTCCCAGACCGGCAAGAAGATCTTTCAGACCAATCTCTATCACTATGGCGGCGTGGGCCATCTGGTCATGAACTATGGGAAGGTCCTCCGGGCCGGCTACGATGGGATGATCGAAGAAGCAAAGGCTGGTCTCGCCCGCATTACCAAAAAAGACGCGGATTACGCGGAGAAGAGAGACTTTTACAGGGCGGTGATCATCTGCCACGAAGCGGCGAAGAACTACATCGAGCGCTATGCGGCGCTGGCGGAAGAAAAAAGCTTCGCAGAGAAAGATGAGAAGAGAAGGCAGGAGCTGGTACAGATGGCGGCCAACTGCCATCAGATCGCCGGAGGCCCGGCGAAGACCTTCTGGCAGGCCCTGCAGCTCTTTAATTTCGCGACGACTATGACCCAGATCGAATCCAACGGGCATTCCATCTCCTATGGGCGTATGGACCAGTGGCTGTATCCTTATTATGAGGCTGACATGGAGGCGGGGACGATCTCGAAGGAGTTCGCCCAGGAACTGCTGGAAGTGACCTTCGTGAAGATGAATAACCCATGCAAGATCCGGGACGGCGGGACAGCGAAGGTCCGCCAGGGCAGAGGCTTTGGCGGGGAGTGCCTGACCATCGGAGGCGTCGATAAGGATGGGGGCGATGTGACCAACGATCTGACCATGATGATGCTGGATGCTTCGGTCCACACCAGAATGATGTGCCCGTGGCTGCTGGTCCGGATGCATGAGAATACGCCATATGAGCTAAAGGTCAAGACCGCGGAGTGCATCCGCGCAGGATACGGACACCCGAAGATCTTCAACGATGCTCCCACCATCAAAGCCCAGATGCGAAAGGGGCAGACCCTGGAAGAGGCCAGAGACTATGCCGTCGTAGGATGTGTGGAACCGAACCTGCCCTATAGAGAATATGGCTGGCACGATGCCTCCTACATCAATACCGTGAAGTTCATGGAGATGGTATTGAACGGAGGACGCTGTCTGGACTGCGGCCCCCACTGCCAGCGCTGGGAGAAGTGCGGCGCCATAGGTGAGCAGCTGGGACCGAATACCGGAAGCCTTGAGACTTACCAGAGCTTCGATGAGGTGCTGGAGAGCGTCGATCAGCAGTTCGATTACTGGGCGGACCAGATGTGCGCCACCATGAATATCGTGGACCGGGCGCACCGGGAGCGTAAGCCGCTTCCCTACCTGTCCGCTTTCTTTGAAGGGTGCCTGGAGAAAGGCGTGGATGTGTCGGCCGGCGGAACCCTGTACAACGGCATCGGACCCCAGGCGTCCGGGCTTGCCACCTGCGCGGACACTCTGGCTGTGATCAAACAGCTGGTCTTCGATGAGAAGAAATACACGGGTGCCCAGCTTTTGCAGGCCCTGAAGGACAACTGGAAAGGCCATGAGGTGCTGTATGCCCTGGTCAACAGCTCTAAGGTCCACCATTACGGCAACGACGATGACTATGCGGATGAGCTCTTCAGGTTCATGTTTGAATGCTACTGCAGGAACCTGACCGGCCGGCCGACGATCCGGGGCGGCGAGTTCACCCCGGGCGTCTATTCCGTCAGCGCCAATGTCGGCATGGGTCTGAATACCAACGCTTCCCTGGACGGCCGCAAGGCGGGAGAGGCCATCTCGGACAACATGGGACCGGTCCACACGGATATGGGATCCCACGATGTGAAGGGACCGATCGCCATCGCCCATTCCATCGCCAAGGTGGACCACAGCCTGGCGACCAACGGGACCCTGCTGAACCTGAAGTTCCCTCAGGAGGCGGTGAAGGGCGTCGAAGGCCGGGATAACCTGATCAGCTACATCGACGAGTATCTGGCCGGAGGTCCGATGCATGTGCAATTCAACATCATGAGCTCCGAGACTATGAAGGCGGCACAGAAGAAACCGGAGGAGTACAAGGATATGCTGGTCCGGGTGGCGGGCTACAGCGCCTACTTCGTCGAGCTAGGCAAGGCTCTGCAAAAAGACCTGATCCAGCGGACCGACCTGTCGTTCTAAAGGGCCGGGGAAGAGGACGGCCTCGGAGAGGGGGACGAAAATGATGAAACACAGAAAAAGGATCACGCTTACGCTGTTTTGCATCGGGATCGCCATAACGCTTTTCGCGGCAGCGGGCTGCGGGAAGGAGGATCCGGGGGAGACGTCCGGACCGGAGACGGGCACTTATGAGATCCAGATCACCGGGGATGAGGATAATGAGTCAGCAGCTGAGCTTCTGGCACGGATGAATCAGTACCGCATTGAGCAGGGCATGGACGCGCTGGAATGGAACGATGAGCCGGCAGAGATGCTGCAGGTGCGGGCGGCGGAGCTTGCCCTGAACTTCTCAGAAAACCGTCTGGATGGGACGCCGGGAGAGGAGATGCTCCGGGGAAGCGGCGAGGACATGGAGGAAATTGCCGGCCGGTTCCTGAAGGAGGATGGATTCCTGAAACTGCTGCAGGATCCGGAGAACACATCCTTCTGCGCGGGCGTGTTCCGGTCCTACAGTGGGCCGTACTATGTGGCTGCCGGGGTCTATGCAAAGGCTGGTTCGAAGGAGGTTCCATCTCCCGTGAGCAAGGAGCGCACGTTCAAGCTTATAGCCTCGGACGATGCGCTGAACTGCCATGGCGAGCTGCTCGATCAGGAAATGGAGCCGGAGGATCCGAAGGAACTCTATAAGGGAGAGGGATATTATTACTGTATCTTTAATGAGAACGCTTCGGACGAGAACAATGTGGAGGAGCTGGTAGGCATGTACGCCGAATCCAGCGATCCGGAGGTGGTCACCATCGATGCTTACGGTGATGTGACGGCTCAAAACACAGGGACGGCGACGCTGACCGTGCGCCCGGCTAAGGAGTCTGCGATCGAGTTCGTACAGGAAGTGGAGGTTAAGCAGTAAGAGAAGACCGATGAAAACCATAAACGTTGTAGCAGCAATCATCATACAGGATCACAGGACGTTCGCCACCCAGCGGGGATACGGTGCGTATAAGGATCGCTGGGAATTTCCCGGTGGCAAGATCGAACCGGGGGAGAGCCCGCAGGAGGCCCTTGCCCGTGAGATCCGGGAGGAACTTAATGTGCAGGTCGAGGTAGGAGAGAAACTTTGCACGGTCGAATACGACTACCCGGAGTTCCATTTAAGCATGCAGTGCTTCCTGTGCAGTATCACTTCCGGGGAACCGGTGCTTCTCGAGCACGAGGCGGCTAGGTGGCTGGAGCAGGATGCATTGTGGACCGTCGACTGGCTGCCGGCGGACGTGGAAGTAGTAGAGGAGATCGTCCGGAGGAGACAGAATGAATTATATCGTAATGGACCTGGAATGGAACCAGTCTTCAACAAGGTACAGAGCAGAGAGAAACGGGATCCTTCTGACCGGCGAGATCATTGAGATCGGCGCCGTTCGGGTGGATGAAAACATGGAGATCCTGGAGCAATACTGCGAGATCGTGAAACCGGAGTGCTATCAGAAGATGAATCGGAACGTCACAGAACTGACGGATATCACGAACGAAATGATCGCAGAGGGAAGACCGTTCAAGGAGGTCATCGCGGAGTTTCTGGCCTGGTGCGGGGAGGATCCTTTCCTGACCTGGAGCGAGAACGACATCATTATGATCGAGGACAACATGCTTTTTCACGGGATTGAGATCGATGGGCTTCCGAAGTGCTACGATATGCAGCTGCTGTTTGATGATCAGATCACCCAGGAGGACCGTTCGTTCGCTCTGTCTTATGCGATGTGGAAGTTCGACATCAAGCCGCAGCGCAGCCACGATGCGTTGAACGATGCGATCAATACGGTGGAAGTGCTGAAGCGGCTGGATCTCAGCGAAGGATTCGAGGACTACGAAATATGAATCCTGCGATCTGTTATTGAGTTTTATTTTCCGGCGGTCTTCTGGAAGCGTTGGTTGCGGCGTCATCC
>JAFRLD010000232.1 GCA_017431395.1 Bacillota bacterium
CGGAGAAGGCGTTCATCGGGGCTGAGGACAAGGCGAAATTGATGGCTTCTGTGGACGGCGAGACGGTTACGGTCAAGGAGATCGGAGGCGCCGGAGGAGAATCTTTTAGTTATGAAGAGGCGGACCAGACTTTGTTCTATTACTCCAGACTCTCCGGGGAAGAGCATATCGTCAAGTACAAGTACGAGAACGGTGAGCTCACTGAGCTGCAGACCGCAGACGAGTACGACCAGAATCATGACCCTGAGACCGGGAATAACCCCGACGACACCTACTATCTGGACGGCAAGAAGGTGACGGAGCAGGAAGCCGATGTTCTCTGGGATCAGTTCGATGACAAGGCATATGCGATCACCTATAGCGCCGATGGGAAGGGAGATCCGTATACGGACGATGACGCGGACGAGCCGGACGATGACGATGATGACGATCAGTACGACGACTGAGGAAAAGACCAATGATAGACCTGAAAACTTTTGAGAATGTAGGATCCGAAGAGTTTCTCGAAATGATCGAGGGACTCACGGAAAAGGAGCAGGCGGTCCTGATGGTTCTTCGCGGTGAAGATGGGACCGAGCCCAGGACCCATGAAGAAGCGGGGCGCGAGCTTGGGATCCCTGCGGAAGAGGTGCGGCAGATCGAGACGAGAGCACTGGAGACCATGGAGCGCCTCTATAGCGGCTGGCGGCAGGGCAAATTCGTGCTCATACACAAGGATGGGACCCGGGAGGAGTTCTGACGAAATAGGATATAATGGATTCGGAAGGAGATCGACAATTATGAGCATATTATTGACCGGCGGGTGCGGGTTCATAGGATCCCATACCGCGGTAGAAGTGATCGAAGCAGGGCAGGACGTGGTGATCGCGGATGACCTGTCGAACAGCGAAGAATCCGTGGTAGAGCGGATCGGGCAGATCACGGGGAAACGCCCCGTGTTTTATCATATCGATGTGGCGGATGAGGCGGCGCTGAGCCGGGTCTTCGAAGAAAATGAGATCGAAGCGGTGATCCATTTCGCGGGCTTCAAAGCGGTCGGCGAGTCGGTGGAAAAACCGCTGGAATACTATGATAATAATCTGAATACGACGCTGACTCTGCTGAAGGTGATGCGGCGGTTCAGAGTGCGGAGGTTCATCTTCAGTTCGTCCGCGACAGTCTATAGCCTGGTAGAGGACGTGTCTTTCACAGAGGAGTCCGGGCCGCTCGGATGTGCGAATCCGTATGGTTGGACGAAGTATATGATCGAACAGATCCTGAAGGATGTCTGCGTGGCGGATCCGGAGATGTCGGTGGTGCTGCTCAGATACTTCAATCCAATCGGAGCGCATGAATCCGGGCTGATCGGCGAGAAGCCGAACGGGATCCCGAACAATCTGATGCCTTATGTGACCCAGGTGGCGCAGGGGATCCGGCCGCAGCTGAACGTGTTCGGCAACGATTATCCGACGCCCGATGGGACAGGCGTCCGGGATTACATCCACGTGGTCGACCTGGCGAAGGGACACGTGGCCGCCCTGGATTACAGCCGGGTACATGAAGGCTGTGAGGTGTTCAACCTCGGGACCGGACACGGATACAGCGTGCTGGATCTGGTGAACACCTTCGAGGAAGTAAACGGCGTGAAGATCCCGTATGAGATCGCCCCCCGCAGGGCGGGTGACATAGCGACCTGTTATGCCGATACCAGGAAAGCGGAGGAAGTGCTCGGCTGGAAAGCCGGCAAGGATATCAAGGATATGTGCCGGGATGCCTGGCGGTGGCAAAAAAGCCAGGCGGAGCCGGATCGATAATCGTATCAGGAGTAGGACCATGAGAGCGTATCTGGATCAGGAGACCCTGGGAAACAGTATCGCGGCAGTGTATGACATCCTGGAGAAGACGGGCGTGCGATTTGAAAGCGGGAAAGCCTGCGAGTTGTTTCGGGAGCACGGAGCTGAGATAGAAGGCGACATCGTGCGAATGCCTCGAAAGCTTGTAGACGAGGCACTGGAGGCGGTGCCGAAGATGGAGTATGGGGAATCCCATGCTCCGAGGATCGCGGGCGCGTCTCTTTTTTCGGATGCTCCGTTCATCATCGACGAAGTGAACGGGAGCATCCGCCGCTGCACCGTTTCTGACCAGATCAAGATGTACAAGCTCAACGATACGTCGGAGATCTATGAGATGGCGACGCCGGGCTGCGCGGACCCGGAGGATATTCACATGGAAGACGGCTTCGTGGCCCAGATCGCCATGCTGCTGAAATACTCTGTGAAATATCCCAGCATAGGCATCCGCGCCACGGCCAGCAACAGCCGCGGAAAGGACGTTTATGGGGCAGCACGCAGGGGTTTCCGGCTGGTTCGTGAAGTCTATGATACCTGGGACGAACCGGTGCTCTCACAGGGGATCTGCCCGAATCCGCCGCTGACTTTTGACAAGGAAAGCCTCGAAAACCTGCAGGCCGCCATCGACGAAAAACAGGCCATAGGTATTTCCCCGTGCACGCTTTCCTATATGACCGGCCCTGAGCGGATCATGGACCTGGTCATCCACGATTTCGCCATGGCACTTGCGGGCGTCTGCTATATCGGACTGGCCGCCCCCGGCCTGGATGTCTCTATTTCCGAATTCTCTGCGTCGAGCGACATGCGCACGGCCCAGCCGGTGTACAGCTGCGCGGAAAGCCTGCGGCTGCAGGTGGTCTTCTATGAGATCGCCCGTCATTTCGGCCTCCCGTGCTCCATCTGCGGATGTTACGGAGACGGGGTCGTTTCCGATGATTATCAGGCGGGGATGGAGGCGATGCTGACCATGCTCCAGCCGTTCCGGGAAACGGAGCTGGATGAGCTCTGGTGCTATCCG
>JAFRLD010000233.1 GCA_017431395.1 Bacillota bacterium
CCAGCCGATAAAGGCGAACAGCAGGAACATGGAGAAGAGACTCCATATCGTATAGCAGCGCAGGAAGTTGATCTGATGGCTCACCTTGCGGTTCGTATCGTTCACCCTCGGATCCAGCCGGACCGGATAGACCTCGCCCCGCAGCGCATGGCCCGCTTCCTCCAGGCGGAACCTGCGGTTCTCCTGCTCCTGATAGATGACCTTGTCTTCGCTTCGGCCGATCCAGATCCCGAATTTTTCCCCGAAGAATTTCTGTGCTCCCTGGAGCTCGACCGCGTTTCGCTCGAGTTGTTCAAGCTCCAGCCCGACGTCGGCATAAGCTTCTTCAAGCAAAGGCTGGCCAGCCTTTGCGAGAAGGGCCTCGTCATCCAGAAGCTCCGTGCCCTCGATCTGCGCTTCCTTCGCCATCTGCCGCACGCAGGCATAATACTCCGCCGTCGAAGCGATCTTATAGGGCAGATAGTAGAACACGTTGCTGA
Organism: Bacillota bacterium; assembly: GCA_017431395.1. Classification (GTDB taxonomy): domain Bacteria; phylum Bacillota; class Clostridia; order Peptostreptococcales; family Anaerovoracaceae; genus Lentihominibacter. Next base: position 480 of record JAFRLD010000233.1, read on the forward strand.
GTCCTACCGTCAGAACGCCCAGAAGGAGCCAGTGGAGAAAGCTCAGCTCGAATTTGAAGGCTTCCATCTTATGGCCGTCCATCATTCGCCGGGAGAGCTCGATGGCCTGCCGCGGACGGATGTCCGGGTTCTCTGCCGCTATGTATGGGACGAGGTAGTAGGAATACCTTTTGATAAATGCCCCTGCGATCGTGAAACACCAGAGGATATAGAACAGATCCTTGAGGACGATCACCAGCGTCGCGCGCGTGCAGCGGCGGACCTTCAGCAGATGAAAACCGTGCTGCAGCGGCACCTTCTCATACACCCGCGCCTCCAGGAAATACCTTCGCAGGACGACCGCGTAGATCTCCGGTATACCAATGCCAAAAAAGCTGTAGAGCGCCAGACCAATCAGAGTGAAGAGGACCACGGCCGCCTCGTCGGAGCCGGTGATCGCATCGAGAGCCTCGAAGCAATGGATGGCCAGCGTTCCTGAGGTAACGGTATTGATGACATAGGCCAGGACCCCTTCCGTGTGTCCGACCACATCCGTCCCGGATTCCTCGAACTGTTTCTCCAGCGAATCCGCCAGAGCGATCCCGTCCAGAAGATGATTGTCCAGGATATCCTTGATGACTTCTGTTGCCGGCCTGTTTTGGATGCCGATCCGTCCTGCCCTGATGTCATGCAGGGCTTCCACGGGATCCTTTAGGTCGGTGAGCTTGTCCTGGGCGCTGGCGGCCTCATTGGCCTGGGCGCTCTGATCCGGTGTCCCCATGTCGATGGACTGCTCCTGATGGGTGCCATTTCCGAAGAGCTCCGTCACGTACAGGATGCCGTCATTCGCTCCGAACTCGTTTCCGAAGATGACCGCGACTGCGCAAAGCATGAGAAAAAGCAGGTAATGGCCTCTGACCGCCCTGCGTCCTCTCTGTTTCAATTTTTTGTTCGTCAGCATCTGCATCCCCCTGCGTATGATTTCCGGATGGATCATGGACGGACCCCTGACGGATCATGGACAGAACCTCTAGAAAGGATTCTCTCCCTCGTACCGGTCTCCTGCCGGATGATTATATCCGATCTCTGACGGCTCCACTCCGAGGAATTTCAGCGTCTCATATAATACCTTCCCGTAATGGCCGAACATCACGGCGCCGTGATGCGGGAAGCGTTTGCCGATCAGCCAGTGACGGTAGAAGCGGCCAAACTCCTTGATGCCGAACACACCGATCGAACCGAACGAACGGGTCGCCACCGGCAGGATATCGCCTTCGGCTGTGTACGCTCTGAGTCTTCCCTCTGCGGTTCCCTGCAGCCGGTAGAAGGTGATCGGTCCCGGCACGATGTCTCCCTCGATGGTTCCGTCGCACCATTCCTTCGGATGCATGCTCGCCATGATCCGCTGGAAGGAAAGCTTGGGTTCGATCAGTTTCGTGGAACAGGTATTGCCACAGTGGAATCCCATGAAGGTATCACTGTGCCGGAAGTCCTGGGCGAATTTCCCCCGGATGCTCTCCTCGTACATGTCCTTCGGTACGGAGTTGTTGATGTCCAGAAGGGTGACCTCTTCCTCGCTCAGGCAAAGCCCGATATACTCGGAAAGAGTCCCGTAAATGTCCACCTCGCAGCTGACGGGGATCCCCCGCTTCATCAGCCGGCTGTTCACATAGCACGGCACGAAATGGAACATGCCCTGATAGGCAGGCCAGCATTTTGTCGCGAGCGTGACATATTGCCGGTATCCCCGGTGTTCTTCGACCCAGTCCAGAAG
>JAFRLD010000234.1 GCA_017431395.1 Bacillota bacterium
CCGGAGGCCCCAATGCCGGCCGGATCGCGAGGCGGGGTCAAGGATCTTACCCTGCGGGGATCCGGGGAGACGAGCTTCGGAACGATCCGCTATGAGCGACCGGATATCTACACCTATACTGTACGCAGGAGCGGAGATGATACGGTCTACCATGTCAGGGTCATAGCGACGAGCGATGGACAGAGCAGTCTGGTGGTCATAAAGGAAGGGGTGCAGGGCAAGACGGACGTGTCATTTAGCAGCAGCGTGAAGTCCCTCCCTCTATCCGATGGGGGCTCGCCCGGGACCGGGGATGGATTCGCCCTGCTGCTTTGGCTGATGCTGTGTACTGCCTCTGCGACGGTCCTGCTTATATATGCTGCCAGGGCGGCGCGGCGAAGTCCGGCGGGTCGGAAATGGCTGCGTACTTCAGGCATGATGCTATGCGCTCTCGCAGTCGCGGTCAGTGCCGGGGCCGCCCTCCCGGGGGAGGTCCTCGCGGCGAATCTGACGGCGAACCTGCATATCAACGGGACCTGTGAGAAGTGCGGGGATAAGCGAGGGGACGGCAGGAACGACTGGCGGACCATCACTTATGACCACGCTGCGACCACCTACCGGTGGGTCTCCTACCGAGATCCGGAGACCGGGGAGAAGACAAAAGCGGATGCCTACTGCCTGCAGCCGAAAAAAGAAGGGCCGGCCGGCGGGAACTATTCGGCGGGCCGGCTCGATATCGGAAGCAACGGCCGGACCGGCGATGTAGCAGCGGTCCTGTATTTCGCGGACGGCGGGCCGGGGGACTCTGAGCTGAAGGAATATCTCCATTCGCATCGGGGAAGCTACCCGGAGTTTCAGTCTGCGAAAGAGATCTTCGCCCTGCTTCACATGATGGTGAGCTATGCCTATGTGGGAAATGATGCCTTCTATTCATACCTCTCGGACTCCTATATCAATAAGGTCAAGAAAGTGTACCGGTGGTGCCTCGATCATGCGGTGCTGGTGGAGGCCCCTGGATTCAGCTTCAGCCCGAAGAACGCTGCAGCTTCCTACGACGAGTCTCTGGGGAAATACGTATCACAGACGATCCGGGTAAATGGGAATGATGATCGCCAGTACTTCAACTTCAAAGTCCCATCGAAGACGAAACTGACCGTGACACACAAGGGAAAGGAGAAGAATTATTCTTCCGGGGCAGTCGCCAGCATTTACGTCGGCGACCGGATGACGTTTACCTTTAATGCAGCCAAGACCTCCGGGATCCCGACCAAAACGGTCAAAGGGAAGCTCTCGAAAATCGAGCCATTCCGGATCTCCATTTCCGGTAAACAGGACATCGGGTTTTTCGCCAGCGAGAAGATCGCTACCGCGAAGTTCTCCGTGAGCGTGGAGAGTCATCTCGAGACCCGGCATTCGCTGGTGGTCCATAAGGAATCCATTGGTGAGGGCCGGGATCCGGAGGATTCATTTGAGTTCAAAGTGAAATTTTCGGAGCTGACCGGGACCATTCCGGGATACAGGATCTATGAGACCGAAACAGATGAGGAGATCCAATCGGAAGCATCCTATACCGGGGCGGAGGCCGGGAGGACAGCGACCTTCGCGGTCCAGCTGAAGGCCGGCCAGTCTTTGCGGTTTACAGATATCACAGGCGGCGCGAAGTACAGGATCACGGAAGCGGCAAACTCGTACTGTCCATCGTTTTCGGTAGTAAAGGAGGCGGGAACGATCAGCCCGCTTACAGGTTCCGGAACGGCCGGCAGCGCCCTGAGTACGGGGACGAATGTGATGCCAAATGGCAGTTCGGAGCAACAGGTGGAATTCACTTTCGTGAATGCCGCGGATACAGAAGAGGGATACGCGACGACAAGAACGCTAAAAGTTACGAAGAAGCAGAACGGCGGCGCAGCGAAGCGGTTTCCGTTCACCGCATCATTCAAGGGACTGTCGAAGGCCAGATATTACTTGATCGGACCCGGAAACGCCTCGGCGAGGATCGCGGCAGATCCGAATGGGGACATTGCCGTAACGGTCAGTCAGTCATCGTTCTTCGCTTCTTCTGGCGGGGATCTTACCGGGCTTCCGGTGAAGATCGTTCGAAGCGACGGGCAGGAAAGAACGCTGTATACGGATCGGGCGGGGAAGATCGCGGGAAGTGAATACGTCCAGTGGCTCAGAGAAGCGTCTTCTGAAGATAATTTTATCGTGGAATTTCTGAGCGACCGGTTCCCGGCCGGGCTGCATGCGGTAGATCCGCAGCAGTCACAGGAAGTCACGTTTGGGAATCTCGCGACGGCAGCAAGCAGAGGCAATGCGAAAACGTATGATTCCGGGATCATGTATCTGCGCCTGTTTGATGGAATGAGCACGAACGAATACCGTCTGGATCTCTCATGGGATGGAAGCACGCCGGACTATGGGGATCTTAATGCCCGAAAAAACATCAATGTTACGATGACGCCGGTCTCCGGCGGTGAGGGAATGATTACGGCGACGCTGGGCCAGGCACAGGTCCGCACGAGCAAGACCCGGTTTGATGGAGTCACTTCAGAGGTAGCGCAGTATTTTGATGTGCCTGTCGTTTTGCACGGAACGGAAGGCTATCAGCTGGACACCTCCTATGGAAACGGCCTTGGAACGACGAGGGAGATCTATGTGCTGACCCGGGAGGATGACAGCGGCCTTGGAGCAGGGCAGACAGCGAATCCGGTCTTTTCGGTCAGCAGCCGGAATGAACCCGCCCTCACCTATGATTTCACGGAAACAAAAGAAGCGATCCTTCACGTGTCGCTTGCCAGCACAGGCCTTGCCACATTCCATGGGGCGAGCCCGGTGCTGAGTCGCTACTGGAGATTCAACCAATACGCCAGAGACCTCTATTTCAAGCTGCCAGAGGGGACCGGTGCTGCCGGTTTCGATCATACCGTTAACGGGATCGAATTCAATTCGCTGCAAACGGCTGCGGATGGAAGCGCCAGGCATTCCTTCGATCTCGGGGACGGAGCGTGGGTCCAGCTTCTGGGACTCGATCAGGGAGCATCCTATGAGATCATGGAGCACGGAACGGACAAGTTCATCCCGGAATACTCGGTCAGCAAAGGAGCGGATTCGATGAATGCGCCGGTCGGAAGCGCTTCCGAAGGAGACGACCTGTTCACGCAGGAGGAGGAGCTGGGAAAGGATACGGTCTTTGACTTCGTCAACACGAAGACGGTGAAAAGAGGAACTGACATCACGATCCGCAAAGAACTCTCGGGGGATCTCATTGAAGACGCGGACCGGATGAAGGCTTTCGAATTCCGATGCTATCTGGCAGGACTGGATCCCGAGGAGACCTACACCATCAACATGGAGGGTGCGACAAATGCGGACGGACAGCCTGCACAGGACATTACGATCACCCCGTCTGCTGCCGGGACCGCCAGTGGGCTCATCCGG
>JAFRLD010000026.1 GCA_017431395.1 Bacillota bacterium
AACCCTTTTATCGTCATAAGCTCCGGGATGACTGCTCCCAGAACATCGACGTATTCGCGGACCACGCTGCCCGCCGCCGGTCCGCAAACCAGCTTCTTCAGTTCTATGAAGATCCGCTCCGCGGAGATTTTCTGTAGCAGCAGGGCGCTCTGAAACAGGGCCGCTTCGGTCGCGGGTTCGATGCGAAAGCCTTCGCTTGCCGGCTCGACGCAGGGGCCATCCCCCGCCGGTTCGATATGAAGACCGTTCCCCGCCGGGCGCTTCGTGAGCACCGCCGCGAACCGCAGCGCCCGCAGGATCCTCAGGCCGTCCTCGCGAAATCTGGTCTCCGGATCCCCCACTGCGCGGATGATCCCTGCCTCCAGATCCTGCTGCCCGCCAAACGGATCGCAAATCTCCCCACGCAGGTCCATGGCCATGGCGTTCACCGTGAAGTCCCGCCTCGCAAGGTCCTCGGTCAGAGACGTGACAAAACGGACCTCATCCGGATGGCGCCCATCGGAATAATCCCCATCCACCCGGTAGGTCGTGATCTCGATCGGGATACGGCCGCCCGGCGATGCGGATTCGAGCCGCCCGAACAGCGAAAATTCCACCGGCGCATCGTCCCCGGGGCGAGGTCCTTCCTGGGGCGCGAGCATGGCCGCCTTCGGTCTCTGCGGTGCGAGGCGGGCCCCCTTCATTCCCTGGGGCGCGAGCACCGTCACCGTTCCGTGCTTAAGCCCGGTCTCGATCACCGGCATATCCTGAAACTCCCGCAGGATCTCCTCCGGCCGGGCGTTCGTCGTGATGTCTATGTCGGTCAGGATGTCAGCAACAGCACATTGCTCCGCCCGCAGGATCTCCCGCACGCAGCCTCCGACCAGGTACGCTTCGAAACCGGCGCTCTCCAGCCTTTGCAGAATGGGTAATGCAGGCTCTATGAACTTGTATCGATTCAAATCCACTTTCATAAGACTAGTATACCGCTGCCGGGCCGGTCGTTCAAGCTAGTCAATGTCTCGCAGCATCATCCCTCTGGGCGTGATTTCTCGGATCTCATGGGAGCGCACGCCCAATCAAAACAGCCCTTCACACCCATCAAATGACCGATACACCTCCCATCTGTGGGTGTGAATCGCAGAATCCTTTGGGAGCGCACGCCCACCAGATCGAGCAATTCCAACCCAAACCGAATAATCGCCCCTCTGAGAACGGTTTCTGCCGCAGGACAGATAGGTCGACGAGCCATAAAAAACGCCTTACAAATGAATTTAGCGCCTCATCATTTTGACGGCCCCTATGGCAGCCCGAAAACAGTTGTCACATCCCCCCGCCTGTGATACCCTTGACTCATGTTAGGTTATGTCATCCCCGACAAGAGCGAGCTCAAGGTTCGTGAATACGAGATCTACACCGGTTACTACTGCGGGATCTGCAAGTACATAGGCAAGACGTACGGGCAGCTGCCTCGGATGGCGCTCAGTTACGATGCGGCTTTTATCGCGCTGCTGCTGGCCTCGGTGGACCCCGTGCCGGACGCGCCGAAACAGGAGCACTGCGCCGTCCATCACATCAAGTACAAGACGGTCATCCGCAACCGGGCCATCGAATACTCCGGCGATCTGATGCTGATCCTGGCCTGGTTCAAGCTGCTCGACGATGCGCAGGATGAGGGTAAGGTTTCTGCAAAGGCTGGCCTCACCACCCTCCGCCGCATTTACAGGAAACTTGAGAAGAAGCATCCCAGCCTTTGCGCACTGATCGATAAAAAGCTTAGCGCACTCAACCAGCTGGAACGAGAGAACTGCCGGAGCATCGACCGGGTCGCGGAAGGGTTCGCGCAGGTCATGGACGGGATCTTCCGGGACGGGATCACGTGGCTTTATGGGCCGGAGGAAGCGGCAACGGAACCGGAGGAAGAAAAAAAGCCCACTCTTCACGAAACCTTCGCAAAACTCGGGTATCATCTAGGCAAATGGATCTACCTGATCGACGCGGCAGACGATATCGAAAAGGACCTCGAAAACGGGACCTACAACCCGCTCCTCTACCGGTTCGAATACCGGGATGGCCGCGGGACTTACGAAGCCGGTTCCCTGTCCGAAGCCGAGACGGCGGACCAGTTCCGGACCCGGATCGACGAACGGCTCCGCTTCAACCTTTATCACTATCTCGCCGTGATCAGCGAATCCGTCGAAGACCTTGATATTCATAAAAACTATGGTATTATAGAGAATGTGATTTACTTTGGGCTGAACCGCCGGACAGACGATGTCCTGAAGCGCATCCAGCCGGTAAAAAGAAGGAGAATTCATGAATCCATATGAAGTCCTGGGCGTATCCGAAAACGCCACCGACGAACAAGTCAAGAACGCATACAAAGAACTGGTCAAGAAATACCATCCGGACCGGTATCAGGACAATCCGTTAGCGGACCTGGCCGAAGACAAACTGGCCGAGGTCAACGAAGCATACGACACGATCATGCGGATGCGCAGCGGCGGATCCGGTGCCTATGGCGGCGGCTACAATAACGGCGGCGGCTATAACGGCGGCTATGGAGGCGGCTTCAACCCCGCTGATTACCAGCAGGTACGCCGCTTCATCGATGCCGGCAACTTCAGCGCGGCTGAGGACATCCTGGCCCAGACGGGCGATCGCAGCGCGGAATGGTACTTCCTGAACGGCGTCATCGCCTCCCGCAAAGGCTGGTACGACGATGCCGTCAGCAACCTGCAGGCCGCCTGCAATATGGAGCCAGCCAATTTCGAGTACCGCCAGCATCTGAATTCCCTGACGAGACGCAACCAGCAGTATCAGAACAACGCCATGAACCAGGGATATGGCCGCAATAACGACGACCTTTGCTGCCAGGCCCTGCAGTGCTACATCTGCGCGGACTGCTGTTGCGACTGCATCTAAGCACAGGTATTCTCAGACCATGAAGCGGACCCGTACGTTCAAAATCGCCCTCGGCGGCATCTGTCTTGCACTCACCGTCCTGTTCATGTTCGGCGGAACATTCATCCCCGGCATCGATCTGACCCTGTTTGCCCTGGCATCGCTTTTTACCGCGGTCATGGTCGTCGAGACCGGGATCGGCGGCGGCGCTTTATTATTTATCGCAGCCTGCCTGCTCGGCTTCTTCCTGGTCCCGAACAAGCTGGCCATTCTGCCTTATGTCTGCTTTTTTGGTTACTGGGCCATTCCTAAATATTATATTGAAAAAATCAGCGCACCCGCTGGCCAGATCGCCTGCAAGTGCGCTGTATTTATTGCTATCTTATGCGTCTGCCTCCTGGGCTTCAAGGAAGTGTTCGCCCAGGCGCTGGACCTCCCCGGCTATCCCGTCATCCTGCTGATCGCAGGCGGGACCGCCCTGCTGCTTCTCTACGACTACGTACTCACCCTGCTCATCGGCTGGTACTACCGCCGGATCCGGCGGGAAGGCGGCGACAAGCTGAAGCTGTCGTGAGCCTTTTTTACATCACCTGTCCCTGCGCCGTGAACGTCAGCCGCTCTCCGTCGGTGTCGATGACCACATGATCGTCGTCACAGATGGTCCCGCGAATGATCTCACCCGCAAGCTCCGTTTCGACGCTCCTCTGCAGATACCGCTTCACCGGACGTGCGCCGTACTGGGCGTCGTAGCTTTCGTCCGCGATGAACTTCTTCGCCTCGTCCGTCAGCTCCAGCGTGATCCCGCGGTCGGTCAGACGGTGCTCGATATCCTTCATGGACAGCTCGATGATCTTCACGATCTGATCCTCGGTCAGCGGCGAGAACACGACGATATCGTCGATACGGTTCAGGAATTCCGGACGGAAGTGCCGCTTCATGTCGTTCTCGACCTTCTGGCGGACCTCCGGGTCTACCGTGCCGTCCTCACGAATGCCCTCGATCAGATAGTTGCTGCCGATATTTGACGTCATAATGACGATGGTATTCTTGAAGTCCACGGTCCGACCCTGGTTGTCGGTCAGACGGCCGTCATCCAGAAGCTGCAGCAGGATGTTGAACACATCCGGGTGCGCCTTCTCGATCTCATCGAACAGGATGACGCTATAAGGTTTTCTACGGACGGCTTCGGTCAGCTGTCCGCCCTCATCGTAGCCCACGTATCCCGGAGGCGCTCCGACCAGTCTGGAAACGGAATGCTTCTCCATGTACTCGGACATATCGATCCGGACCATATTCCTCTCGGAGTCGAACAGGGCCTCCGACAGAGCCTTGGCGAGCTCGGTCTTGCCGACGCCGGTCGGTCCCAGGAAGATGAACGATCCGATCGGACGCTTCTCATCCTTCAGTCCCGCACGGGCACGGAGCACGGACTCCGCCACGACCTGGACGCCTTCGTCCTGGCCGATGACTCTCTCATGCAAAATCTGGGGCAGCTTCAGCAGCTTATCTCTCTCGGTCTCCACCAGCTTGCTCACCGGGATGCCGGTCCATCCGGAGATGACCTCAGCGATCTCTTCCTCGGTGACCTCCTCCTTAAGGAGTCTGGCCTCTTCCGCCTTATCCGCTTTGCCCTTCTCGATCTCGAGGCGCTTCTCCAGTGCCGGTAATGTGCCGTACTTCAGTTCGGCCAGTTTCTCGAGATCATAGCCACGCTCGGCCTCCTCGATCTGATGTCTGACATCTTCGATATCCTGCTTGATGACCTTGACCTCGGAGATCGCTTTTTTCTCGCTCTCCCACTGGGCCCGCATGGTATTGCTCTCGTCCTTCAGCTGGGCAAGTTCTTCCTCCAGGTTCTCAAGACGCACCTGGGAAGCCTTATCGGTCTCCTTCTTAAGCGCCTGCTTCTCGATCTCGAGCTGCATGATCTTTCTGGAGATCTGGTCCAGTTCCTCCGGCATGCTGTCGATCTCAGTACGGATCTTCGATGCCGCCTCATCCATCAGGTCGATCGCCTTATCCGGCAGGAACCGGTCGCTGATGTACCGGTCGGACAGGGTGGCGCATGCGATCAGCGCACCGTCCGTGATCCTAACGCCGTGGTGGATCTCGAAGCGCTCCTTCAGGCCACGCAGGATCGAGATGGTATCCTCCACGGTCGGCTGGTCCACCATGACCTTCTGGAACCTACGCTCCAGCGCCGCATCCTTCTCAAGGTACTTCCGGTACTCGTCCAAAGTCGTTGCACCGATGCAGTGCAGCTCTCCCCTGGCGAGTTTCGGCTTCAGCAGGTTGCCTGCGTCCATGGCACCTTCGGATTTGCCGGCGCCGACGATATTGTGCAACTCATCGATAAACAGGAGGATCCTGCCATCGGATTTCTCGATCTCATTCAAGACCGCCTTCAGACGTTCCTCGAACTCTCCCCGGAACTTCGCGCCTGCGATCAGCGCGCCCATATCCAGGGCGAAAATGGTCTTATCCTTAAGCCCTTCCGGTACATCCCCGTTCAGGATCCGCTGGGCCAGTCCCTCGACGACCGCCGTCTTACCAACGCCCGGCTCACCGATCAGGACCGGATTGTTCTTCGTTCTTCTCGAGAGGATCTGGATGGTGTGCCGGATCTCAGCGTCTCTTCCGATGACCGGATCGAGCTTGCCCTCTCTAGCCATCTCCACCAGATCGCGCCCGTACTTATTCAGAGCATCGTAATTCTCCTCCGGATTCTGGGAGGTGACCCTCTGGTTCCCCCGGACCTGGTTCAGCGCCTGCAGGAAGCCGTCCTTCGTGATCCCGTAGCGCTTCAGGATCTGCGCGCTCGGCGTATTCCTCTCATCGAGGAGCGCCATATAAAGATGCTCTACGCTGACGTATTCATCCTTCAGCTTCTCTGCCTTCTTCTCCGCATCCAGCAAAAGCTGCTGCAGCCGTCTGGTCGTATACATGGAGTCCGCGCCCCCGCTGACCTTCGGCAGCTTATCGATCTCCGCCTGCAGCGCCCCGGTCAGCTGACCGATATCGATCTGCATGAACTGGAGCAGCTTCGGGATCAGGCCGTCCTTCTGCATGAGCAGGGCCAGGTGCAGATGCTCTCCATCGATCTGCTGATGACCTTCTTCAACGGCTATATTCTGGCAATCTATGATCGCACTCTGTGCGTTCTGTGTGTATTTTTCGATGTTCATTAAAAAACCCCCCTTGTTGTCGTTTTTAATGCAAAGACTGGTCTATCCCATCTTGGCACTCTCATTGTACGACTGCTAAAGGAGCTTGTCAATAGTTTTTTAGCACTCACTTAACTAGAGTGCTAATAATTTTTTGCTGGGCCAACTCGAACTCGAGCGCGACCGGATTGTGGTCCGAATACAGAAACTCCATGTCCCTCGTCACGGCCTTCTTCACCTTCACGTTGTCCGATACGATGAATCCATCCACCGTGATCACGAAGGTCTTGCCCGGGATGTAACCGATGTCGCAATTCCGGCAGGTCGGCACAGGTTTCTTCTCATCAAACGGAGCTACGAGCGAGAACCCTTCCGGCAGCTGGTCCTTCGGGAACGGATGGGCCCAGGAATAGTCTTCGCCGGCCACACCGAAAATGCTCCCCGAATCCCCGAGCAGGTCCATATTGGAGTCTCCGCCCGCGATCACGTAATTTCCTTTTTGTAGGTCTGCCGACATGTCCTCCGTCAGCATCTGCAGCTGCCGCGTTACGATGGTCTTATCCGTCGTGTAGGCGGAAAGGTGGAAGTTATATAAACAGAGTTCCTTCCCGTTTCGCACCGGGACCCGGCTCACGCTGTAGCACCGGTCAAGGTCCAGGACTTTCGCGAAATCCGTCTGGATCGGCAGGCTCCTTCGAACCGCGTCTGTGATCTCATAATCCGAGGTCGTCAGAATGCCCGCCTTCGACTTGCCGTGCGGGCTGGTGATCGGATAGAACAGATAGGCCGAATCGTAGTTGACCGCGAAAGTGCTCCACTGGCTTGCGAAAGCCGGCTCCTCCAGTATGGCCTTCTGCTCGTCCACATGGTGAGCCCGTGTGGAATCCTGGTCCACCTCCTGGATGAAATAGAAGTCGGCATCTTCCTTCGCCAGGGTCTCATTGATGTCCTTCATGTTCTGCTCGACAGACTCCCGGCTATAGGCACGGGAATACTCGCCGCCATCCATAAAGAAACTGTAGTCCTGCAGATAGGCGCCGAATCCGATATTCCAGGAAAGAAGCTTCAGGGGCTCGCCCAAAGGAACGGCCTCATCGCCGGCTTCCGCCTGCGGTCCCGCCGCCACGTCCAGGGGCAGTTTGTCCTCGATCCGGTCATAATCGATAAAAACATACGCAACATAACAACCGGCGATCAGTATGAGCGCCGCGATGATCGCTGCGATGATCTTAATAACTTTCTTCATAGCCCCGCTCCGACCAGCCTTTGCTTATTTCGCCTTATAATAAAGCCGGCAGTGGCAGTAGCCCTCGAAGTTCGGGTCCGCGATCTGGTCCCGGAACTCCTGGCACATGCAAATATTCTCGTCGATCCTCTCGAGCCGGCACGGGCAGTAGCCGTCCTTCTTCGCGAGGCCTTCACGGATCATTTTGACGATCTTCTCGTCTTCGTTGAATGTGATCTTCATAATCTTTTCATCCTTTCGCGTATTTGTACAGATATTATACTCGGAACGACCGTCCGCTTCAACTGGATCTGCGGTTCAGACCGGATTACGATCCCTCCTGCGAACACCACGCTCTCCTGCGATCTGCCATCCTTCCTGCGAGTCGGCCATCTCTCCTGCGATCTGCCATCCTTCCTGCGAGTCGGCCATCTCTCCTGCGATCTGCCATCCTTCCTGCGATCTGCCATCCCGCCTGCGAATCTGTCACCCCCCTGCGAGTCGCAGCCCCCGCGATTTCCCGGGAATCAGAAATTTTTCCTGGTTTTGGGAACCATTTCCCAGCCACAAGAAAACTGCGCGTCTTCTGGGAACAGCACCTCTAATATTTCCCACTCACAGGGAAAACGGCGAGTTCCTGAGAAAACAATGGATCCAACTGGCTCTATTGGTTCGTTATTTCCCCAGGAATCGAAACACTTGCTCTATTGTGGGAATTCCTTCCCATATTCACAGAGGATCTGCAAAGGCTGGGAACCGCTCTGTGCCGTCTCTTCCGCATCATCCGACTGGTTCCCGTAGTTCCGGCTTTTCTCTAAAAATTACACAATATGTATTTACTTCCTGTTATTTCCATTGTATAATATTGGAAAGGGGGTCATAAACATGAACAAGGTACACATGCGGACAGCCCGCGATACGATCGCCAATCCGTCAGGAATCATCCAATTGGAATTTCTCAGAACGACCTCCCAGCTTTTGCGAGATGCGGTTCTGAGCGATGAAGCCGAGATCAATTCCATACGACAGGAACTGGCCCTGCTGGAGAAAGCCAAACTTCGGATCCATCGAAGAGGCGACAGGTCCTATTTCGCTGCTCTGTCCGAGGGGGAAGAGAGGGAGCGAAGTCTCCATAAGGATATGGCCAGGATCCACGCGCTTGCCCGGCGCACTTATCTGCAGAAGCGTCTTGCTCTGATCGAACGCAATTCCAGGCGACTTCGTACCGCACTTAGTTCCTACGAGTCTGCCTGCTATGACCTGCAGCTCCAATCTAAGCTGACCCGTTTCTGCGGATCCGGCCTTGATCTCAGCCGGATCCTATACACAGAGGAACAAAACGAATGGATCGATAGGCCTTACTCGCCGAACCCCTATTATCAGGGTTCGCTGAAGTATCAGACCGAGCACGGCATCCCAGTCCGCTCCATGTCCGAGGCCAGATTCGGCAGCCGCCTGGAGGCGATCGGTCTCCCATACCGCTCTGATGACCTCGTTACGATCCATTCTGAATTCAATGACAGCCCCTTTCGTGAGAACTATTTCGCAGACTTCAAGATCCCGAACCTCTGCGGCGGTATCACGATCCATGAGCATCTTGGTGCCTTGCATCTGAAGGACTATCCTGACAATTCACTGAAAAGGCTGAATGATTATCACAACTTCTCAATATACGAACTTCCGGATCGGCCGGTCAAACATTCTGAAATCACCTGGTCTTTTGAGCCGGATATCCGTGATCCGAAGCTTCTTCGCTCTGTGATCCGCAGGATACTTTTGCCTTCCCTGTCAGAATACTGAGGCAGAAAAGCATTCCAGACAGCGCACCAAAAACACGGGACAGATGCCCGGAGCATTTGTCCCGTGTTTCGTTGTCCTTATCGACTTCGCCCTATTTCTTCTCATTCTCCCATTCCGTGACGGCGCCGACCCAGCAGGTGTCGTTGTCGCACTCGTCACAGGTGGTCTCACAGTGTTCGATCGTGCTTTCGTTCACGGACCCGTTCATGCTCACGCGCGACCCCGGCGGGATCGACTCCGTGATGAAGGCATTACCACCGACGATGGAGCCCTTGCCGATCACGGTGTTGCCGCCCAAAATCGATGCCCCGGAATAGATGGTCACATCATCCTCGAGGGTCGGGTGCCGCCGGCTTCCGCTTAAAGCGTGCCCGCCCCGGGTGGACAAAGCTCCGAGCGTGACGCCCTGATAGACCTTCACCCGGTCTCCGATGATGGTCGTGGACCCGATGACGATGCCGGTCCCGTGGTCCATGAAGAAATACTCTCCGATCCTGGGCGCCGGATGGATGTCGATGCCGGTGATGCTGTGGGCATACTCGGACATCATCCTCGGCAGGATCCGCACGCCCAGCAGGTGCAGCTCATGCGCCACCCGGTAGATGGTCGAGGCCAGCAGGCCCGGGTAACTGAGAACGATCTCCTCCTTATTGAAGGCCGCCGGATCTCCATCGTAGGTCGCCTGGATGTCCGTGTTGATCTTAGCCCGGATCTTCGGGATCTGGCGGAAGAATTCGATGGCGATCTTCTGGGCTTCTTCTTCCAGGTCATCGTCCTTCAGCGTCCCGTACTTGCCGTCAAAGGCCAGAGCCAGCGCGATCTGCCTGGACAGATAATACATGATATCCTCCAGCTGCAGATTCAGCTTGCTGTACATATTATAGAACTTGTATCCTTTATCTCTGTAGTATCCCGGGAACAGGACCTGCAGCAGCTTGACCACGATCGCAATGACCTCATCCCGGTCGGGCAGATTGAACACATCCATATTGTCGATATCACGTCCCTGGTCGTAGTCCTTCAGGACCAGTTCCACGATCTCATCGACTTCGCTTCTCATTCTTTTCTCATCCATTGCCAAAACCTTCCTGCTTTCCTAACATCCTTCTTGTCTTAGTTGTATCAATTGTGTTCATTTTAGCACAGAACACCGCTGAAGTGCACGTCCCGCCGCATTTTTTTGCAAAAGCTGGACCTAGGCTTGGTCGGGACTGGCACTAGTCAGCAGGTACCTGTCAGACCTTTCGTAAACAAAACACCCTCCTCATGCAGGACCCAATGGGTGACTTCCCAGTTTTTATCGGATCTCCCTGTGTCTGGGAACCTTTTCCCAAGCGATTAGTAACCTATCGGTTTCATGGGAATTCCTGAAAGCCATATTCCCATTTCAAAGCAAATCCCCGAAATGTCGGGAAAAAACCAGCCATAGGCTGCTCTGAAAGCCCGTCGGATTCCCGGAAATATTTATTTAACTCGTTTCTTGTGAAATGATTCCCATTTCAGGAGTTGATCTTCGATTGCTGGGAAGCCCTGCGGATCCGTCCGCTTGCTAGGGCGGTCGATCCGCAGAAGGCCGCAAAGGGGCGACACAAAGGGGCGACCGCAAAAAGGGCTGCCGCATCAATGCGGCAGCCCCCGGTGACATGCTTGATTTCAGTTTTTCTTATCTTTCGGCTCTTCCTTCCGGAATTCCTTCGTCCGGATCTCCTCGCAGACCTGAGCCACGAACTCGCCCAGAGGTTTCACGCCCTCATCGCCCGCGAACCTGGACCGGACGGAGACCGTACCGTCCTCGGCTTCCTTGCCGCCGACGACCAGCATATACGGGATCTTCTCCATTTGGGCCGCACGGATCTTATAGCCGATCCTCTCGGAAGAATTGTCCACCGCAACGTCCACGCCGTTTCTTCTCAGCTCGGCTCTCACCTGCTCCGCATACTCTGAGAACTTCTCGGAGACCGGAAGGACACGCACCTGCTCCGGACAGAGCCAGGTCGGGAGCTTGCCGGCATGCTTTTCGATCAGCCAAGCCAGGGTACGCTCATAGCAACCGATGGAGGTCCTGTGGATGATGTACGGCCGCTTCCTCTGTCCATCGCTATCGATGTAATACATATCGTAGCGCTCTGCCAGGAACATATCCAGCTGGATCGTGATCATTGTGTCTTCCTTGCCGTAGACGTTCTTCGC
>JAFRLD010000235.1 GCA_017431395.1 Bacillota bacterium
ATCAAGACGGCTGAATACGACCGGCTGAAGATGCTTTCCGAAGAAAACCCGTCCTACTATTTCAACATCATGCCGTATGCATGTATCTTCGGTATGTCCACGAAATGGGCGGATAAATTCTCCGACTTCCGGATCCCGCCTCCAGTCTGGTATCATTCGCAGTCCGGTACCTGGGATCCATATTTCGGACATCATATGTACATCTATACTGGAAACAGCATCTCCAGTGCAGTCGCGTGCCACTATAAGGCGGTCGGGGCGGATGTTCTTTCTTCCGCAGTCGATAGCGGCACCGGAGGCGGAGGCGGCTTCAGCGGTGGAGGATTCTCCGGAGGCGGCTTCGGCGGAGGCGGCGGAGGCTCCTGGTAAGGGGCACGGCCGCAGGAGGCCAGCCTTTGCATGAATACAGAAATCAGAAAGAGAGACGATTCTATGGGACAGACAAGAATAAATACTGGATACACGGTCGGGATCCTCGGAGCGATGGCTTCTGAAATGGAGGCGATCAAAGCGATGGTCGAGCAGCCTCAGACGGAGCTGATCAGCGGGACCAACTTCGTGCGCGGGAGCATCCACGGGGTGGATGTCGTGTGCGCGACATGCGGGGTCGGCAAGGTGTTCGCCGGGATGTGCGCCCAGACGATGATCCTGAGATACCAGCCGGATCTGGTCATCAACATCGGTGTCGCAGGGTCACTGTCCCCACGCCTGAACATTGGCGATATCGCTGTCGCAAGCAGTGTTGTCCAGCACGACATGGACGCTTCGCCCATCGGTTTCCCGGCGGGACTGATCCCGGGGATCGATGTCATAAACCTGCCATGCAGCGCGGATGTCGTCCGCATGATGGAGGCATGTGCCGATGCTCTGGGATTTCATCATGAGAGCGGTGTGATCGCTACCGGAGATGTTTTCGTCCAGGACGGAGCACAGAAAAAACAGATCTGCCAGTCTTTCGATGCGATCGCCTGCGAGATGGAAGGCGGGAGCATAGGACAGGTCTGTTACGTGAATGAGACGGATTTCTGCATTCTGAGGGCGATCTCCGACAACGGCGATGAGACGGCGCAGGATGACTACGATATGTCTCTGGACATGGCGGCAGACCGGGCGACCCGGGTGCTGGAACGGTTCCTGATGAACCTGGGCGTCGGACAGAAGGTGCTCGGGCAATGAATATAACGGTATACTGTGGTTCGAAGACGGGCAGGGACCCTGCCTACACGGAGGCTGCGGCAGCGCTGGGACAGTGGATCTGCAGTCGCGGCTACGATATGGTCTACGGAGGCGGCAACATCGGCCTGATGAGCGTGACGGCAGACATCGTCCTCGCAGGAGGAAGGGCCGTGACCGGCGTCATTCCGGAGTTTCTCCTGCAGTATGAGACCGGTCATGAGGGCCGGTACACGCTGGAGGTCACCCGGGACATGTCGCAGCGAAAGAACCGGATGCTGGAGCTTGGAGATGTGTATCTTGCCATGCCCGGCGGAACGGGCACATTAGAAGAGATCGCCGAAGCGATCTCTCTGCAAAAGCTGGGCCGCCATGAGAAGCCCTGCATCTTCTATAATATCAATGGGTTCTTCGATCCGCTGAAGCAGATGTTCACGTCCATGGTCAACGAAGGATTCCTTCGGCCGGAGGACCAGGAGAAGATCCTGTTCGCCCGGTCGATCGAGGAGCTGGACGAGCTGCTGCCGTAAGCAACCGGCCCGCCGCAGGACGACGGATGTAAGCACCGGCCCCGCCGCAGGACGACGGATATAGCAGCCGGCCCGCCGGGCTCCTACAGCCCGTAGATGTTTGTCATCTTCTCGAGGAAGACTTTGTAGGCGCGGACGCCTTCGTAGACATCCGCCTTGCTGGAGATCTCCATCGGAGCATGCATGCAGAGCACGGCCAGACCGCAGTCGATGACTTCCATGCCATAGTTGGCCATGATGTAGGCGATGGTTCCACCGCCGCCGACATCGACCTTGCCGAGCTCCGCCGTCTGGAACTGGACTTCGTTTTCATCCAGGATGCGCCGGATGGCAGCCATGAACTCCGGATTGGCATCGTTGGATCCACTTTTGCCGCGGGCTCCCGTGAACTTATTGAATACAACGCCCTTGCCAAGGTAAGCGGCGTTTTTTGTTTCGAACACATCGGCGTACATCGGGTCAAACCCCGCGCTGACATCGGAGGAAAGCATCGAGGAATTCTGCAGGGTGCGCCGGAGAGAAAGGGCGGAAGGGTAGCCCATCAGGGCCAGGACCTCGGCGGTCATATTCTCGAAAAACCTGGACTGCATCCCGCTCGCCCCCTGGCTTCCGACCTCTTCTTTATCGACGAGGAGGCAGCAGGCGGTACGCTGCGGCACATCTGTATCCAGCATGGCCATCAAAGAGGTGAAGGCGCAGATCCGGTCATCCTGTCCGTAGGACATGATCATGCTCCGGTCGAAGCCGAGCTCTCTGGCTTTGCCGGCCGGCACGATCTCAAGCTCTGCGGAGAGCAGGTCCTCTTCCTCGATCCCGTACTGTTCCTCGAGGATGCGGAGGATGTTGGCTTTGCCGGGTTTTTTGCGCAGCTTCTTCTGTTCGTCCGTGAGTTTGTCCGCCGCCTCTTCTTTATCACTGGCTTCATCCTCGGGATCCTTGAAGATCTGCGGGATCGAGCCGATCAGAACGTCGAGACCCTCGCCTTCGATGACTTTGGCTGCGGTTTTCGCCATCTGCTGCTGCGCCAGGTGGATCAGCAGGTCCGTGATTGCGAAGACCGGCTCATCTTCATTTTCGCCGATGCTGATCCAGACTTTGCTTCCGTCCCTGCGGACCACGACGCCGTGCATGGCCAGAGGGATCGTGACCCACTGGTACTTCTTGATCCCGCCGTAGTAGTGGGTATCGAAATAGGTGAAGCCGGAGCTCTCGTAGAGCGGATTCTGCTTCACGTCTATCCTGGGGGAGTCGATGTGGGCGCCGAGGATGTTCATCCCGTGCTCGATCGGATCCTTGCCTATGTGATAGAGGACCAGGGTCTTGCCATTATAATCCGCGTAGACTTTGTCTCCTGAGACCAGCTTTTGCGAAGACTTCACATATTCTGAGAGGGGACGGTAGCCGGCCTCCTCCGCCATCTCGATGGACAGCCGGACGCATTCCCGTTCCGTCTTGCCCCGGTCAAGGCACTGCCGGTAGCGCGCGTTCACCGACTCCATTTCCTGCAGCTGCTCGTCCGTGTAGATCTCCCAGAGGCTTTTATCCCGTGCCATAGTAATTCTCCTTTTTTCTTGTAATATTCTGAACTATTATATACAATAATGGTACGAACACATTATACGACAAGAGATGGAAGTTCGTCCATATGTCCGGATCATAAAGTGAAAGGAGTCTAACCGTCATGGGTAGAGGAGATATCGTTCTGACAAGGGATAATAGAGAGTTCATCCGGCAGGATTGCCTCCGGGACGCGATCATCTATGAGATCGTGGATCTGGAATGGAGCATGATGCAGCTGATGAGAAACGAGCAGGGAAGGAATCTGGAAGAGTCGGAATTCGAGTCCTTTTATCAGGTGAGATACAGCCAGCACAGCGCCATGAATTCAGATACGCTGGGCCTTTATCGCAGCGATCTGACCGTGGCATCACATACGGACCGCAATCTGATGGCGGAGAAATACGCATATATGAAAAATCCGTCCGCCCTGCCGGACGATCCCGCGGTCGTGTCGCTCATTCAGGAGATCGTACCTCTGATGCTGCAGTCGCAGGAACGGTTCGCGAATGCCTTCCCGGCACTGGCAGCCCTTGGGCGCGCCTTCGATCCGGAGGAGAACACCGTCCCGATCGAGGTCTATATCACCAGTGAACTTGTTGGGAAGTCGGACACCACCCTGCAGATGATCCTCCGGGATATCAAGCTGAATCCCGATTATATCAGGGATATCTTCGAAGTCTTCGTCAGCTTCTTCGGGCAGGATTCCCTCGGCAAAGCTGAGGTCCTGGCCGCGGCTCAGCAGATGAAGCCGTGCCGGGGAGCGACACTTTAAGAGTTAGTGAAGTGATTCGGGACCGCTGCGTTTTCGCAGCGGTTTTTTGTATGGTTTTATTTCTATGGGACGGCTGGGAGAACGTGGGATCTGCCCTGGCACTGCCCGGAACCAGCTTTCTAGAACCCCCTCAAGAACCTCTCGAGCATCCGGAAAACGGGCTTTCGCGATTTGAGTGGCTCAGAGGAGGCCGAATCGCGAATCGTCGTTTTAGGGGTTTAGGCGCAGTCTGTCTGGTGACGCGGATGCAGCCTGACGCAGGCGAGGACTTAGCGAGGGTACTGTCCTACCGGTCATATTATAAAAAATCAAATATTGTGTTGACAAACAATATTATACGCCGTATAGTATTAGACGAAAGATAGCAAAGGCTGGACCAAACAGAATAACGGTACCGGGGAGACCAGCCTTTGCGGGGAGAAGCGAAAGGAGGCGCAAATGGGTTTTAAGATCGAATCAAGCTTGCTCGATGCCTGCGCCCTGGCCATATTATCCAGAGGGGACACCTACGGATACGAGATCACACAGCAGATGAAGAGTGCGATAGACATCTCCGAGTCGACACTGTACCCGGTCCTGAGAAGACTGCAGAAGGAAGGGCTTTGCAGGACCTACGATCAGCCGCATCAGGGCAGGAACCGGCGGTACTACAGGATCACCGACAAAGGGCAGGAGAAACTGGCAGAATACAGAAAGCAATGGGACGATTATAAATCGGCCATTGAGATGCTGCTGGACGGTGACGGGAAATACGCATTGGTAATGGAGGGAGGAGAGAAAAAATGACCAGACTTGAGTTCATACAGAGCCTGCGTGCAGAGCTAAGGAAGCTCCCGCCGGAAGAGATCGTAGCGGCTACGGAGTTTTATGAGGAATATTTTGATGATGCGCTTGAGGCTTTAGATACAGAAGGACTGACCGAGGCGGAAGCGCAGCGGCTCAGAGAGGTAACGGAAACACGCCTGGCAGAGGATCTCGGAAGTCCGAAGACGATAGCGAAACAGATCCGGTCCGATTATGCGGCAAGGCTCCTGGAGGGCGAGATGCCGGCGGGAGGGAAGAAGGTCTCCGTGGGACATAAGCTTTCGGCCGTTTGGTGGGTGATCATCGGGATCTGCAGCGCGCCGGTATCCATTCCGATCGCGGTATGCATCGGATGTGTGGCCTTCGGGATCGCTGTATCCGCCCTGTCCCTCATGATCAGTATTTACATCGGTATCATAGGGGGAGCGGTTGGCGGCATCGGATTTATCGTCGCAGGATGTGCGGCTATCCCGGTGGCGATCACTACGGCAGTGATGTTCATCGGAGCGGGCCTGATCGCGGTAGCAGCTTCGGCAGCGGCGGGCGTCGGCGCATTCATCGGGACGAGAGAGCTGATCCGGTGGCTGGCCCGTGTCGCACGGGACCTGAATGAGAAGAGAAAGATCAAGAAGCTCAACAGGATGACAGGAGGTGCAGGATATGAATACGCTAAGTAAACTGTCTAAATTCTTTATCATATGCGCGGCCGTCGTCTTTGTCGGCATGGTCTGCGCCATAGCCGGTGCTGTGAATGGTGGCATAGAGGACATCGATAAGCTGGCGGACAACTATGACTGGATCCAGGGGAGCCCCGGTGAGCGCGGCGTGACAGCCCAGAAAGTAGAGGATTACCATTCGATCGAGGTGACCGGAGACGCGGATGTCTGGATCGTGGGCCGGGAATTCTATAAGAAGGCCAGCTGGCTGGCGGACCAGGAGATCCTGGAGCCGACCGAGTATGATGTGATCGGGAAGAATCAGGTCTGTGTTGTGTGCGGCGATAAGATCGAGCAGCCGGAGATCACGGTGGAGAACGGGGTGCTGAAGATAAATGCGCACACGGCCGAGTTCAATGGATTCTCGCTCAACCTGTCGGACACGACCTTCACGCCGAAGATCCTGATCTGCGCCCCGAAGGATGTGCTGCAGTCACTGACCGTCAGCGGAGAGACCGGGGATGTGAATGTCCTGGGGGTCTCCTGGGAGGATGCGAAGATCTGGCTGAATACCGGAGATGTCAACATGGAAGGTGTGAAGAGCGGCGGCCTCTCGGTGGAGATCGATACAGGCTATACCGGGCTGCAGGGCGAATTCATGAGAACGACGCAGGTATCTTCCGATACGGGCGATGTGGAGATCGACACCACGCTTTCGAAAGCGGAGTATGCGCTCAGTCTTAAGTCGGAAACGGGGACGGTCGAGGTCGAAGAGCCGGGAGAAAAATCCTTCAGGGACGAGACATCAGATGGCATTATCGAGAAGGGCGGACCGCATAAGCTCATCGCGGAGACAGATACAGGTGAAGTGAGAGTACGGTTCGAAAGATGACCGGCACCCCTCATTCTTTGAAGATCAGAGTCTTTTGGATCAGGAAGTTGGCGAAGAACAGCACGACTTCCACCAGGAATTTCAAAATGACCGGATGGACCGGTGTATAAGTGGAAAGCCCCGTAACTGCGAGCCCGCTGACTGTGGCGCTCGCGATGACCAGCAGGATGTAGAGGACAAACTGCCGGACGGGGCTTCCATTGCTTTTGAAGACCGCGTTCCGGTTCAGGATGAAGTTGACCACACAGGAACAGGCCCTGGCGATGTAGGTCGAGCCCATGATAGAAAGCCCCAGATGCAGAAGCAGGGCGAACATGCCGTAGTCCACAAGAAATGAAATCCCTGAAGACAGGCCGTATTTCATGATCGTTGATCGGATAAGATTTTTTAGTTTCTCCATATCGACATCCTCTGCGTTGTAGTTAATAGTACCACAACAAAGAAACAGTTGCAAAAACAGGCTCAATATGATTGAATAGTAATGTTAAAGCAATGACCTCACAGAAGGAGGTAAAGAACAGGCTCATTGCTAGCGCCAGGCCCCTGAGAGGGTGACGAGGGATGGCAGTTATCGAAAAACTCGGCGGATGCTGCCACGGCCTTTCATGTGAAGTTCGCATGGAGCGTGGGTCGATAATAGAGAAAACAAAAAACGGAATCAAAACCGCAACAGAGGTTCTCTTGACACGATTCTAATGATAATAAGAACAAGGAGAGAATAACATTATGAGAGTTGTAATTCAGGAAAACTACGATAATATGTGCAAGTGGGCGGCGGACTATATCGCTGACAAGATCAGAAACCATAAGGAAGACAGACCGTTTATCCTGGGCCTTCCGACAGGTTCCTCCCCGATCGGCGTTTACAAAGAGCTGGCCAGAATGAACCAGGCCGGCGAGCTGAGCTTCGCCAATGTTGTAACGTTCAACATGGATGAGTATCTGGGCCTTCCGCATGAGCACGACCAGTCCTACTGGTACTTCATGCACGACAATTTCTTCGATCATCTGGTCGACATGAAGCCGGAGAACATCAACATCCTGAACGGCATGACGGATGATCCGGAAGGGGAATGCGCCCGCTACGAGGAGAAGATCGCAAGCTATGGCGGTATCGATCTGTTCATGGGCGGCATTGGCGTGGATGGTCACATCGCGTTCAACGAGCCTTACACCAGCCTTTGCTCACGCACCGGCGTCCGCGATCTGACCACGGATACCAGAATCGTGAACTCCCGCTTCTTCGGTAACGATCCGGAGGCAGTTCCGTCCCAGGCCCTGTCCGTCGGTGTCGGCACCGTCACAGACTCTAAGGAAGTCCTGATCCTGATCAATGGACACAACAAGGCCCGCGCTCTGGCAGCGACCGTAGAAGGCAATGTGAGCCATAAGTGGACCTGCTCCGCTCTGCAGATGCACAACGGTGCGATCATCGCCTGTGACGAAGCAGCCTGCGGCGAGCTGACCGTTGATACCTATAAGTACTTCCTCGATATCGAGAAGAAAGAGAGACTGTAAATGTACACGATAAAAGAACTGTATGATCTGGATCACACGCTGGCGGCCGATTATCTGGCAGGC
Organism: Bacillota bacterium; assembly: GCA_017431395.1. Classification (GTDB taxonomy): domain Bacteria; phylum Bacillota; class Clostridia; order Peptostreptococcales; family Anaerovoracaceae; genus Lentihominibacter. The sequence goes on from JAFRLD010000235.1 coordinate 7,969, forward strand.
TTCACCTATCCGTGGGAAGCGCTCAAGGGGATCAAGGAGATGATCCTGGCCCTGGGTCCTACGCTCGGAGAGGACTATGAGGAAGTCCAGCCGCAGGTCTGGGTCCATAAGACAGCGACCGTTTTC
>JAFRLD010000236.1 GCA_017431395.1 Bacillota bacterium
AGCCTGTCCAACTCCATGACGAACGTCCGCACGGGGATCCTGGAGGCGAAAGAGGAAATCAAACGCGCGCAGGCCAAACTGCTGGAACTCGCGGACTTCCTGGACGCGCTGGCGACGAGCGAGTTTCTGCAGGATGTGATGGAGGTGCTCTCTTCCGGCGGAGATGTGCTGGATGCCCATCTGGCTTCCCCCCTGAAAGTCAGCGATGAGGTGCTGTATCCGGCGGAGCCCTACGGCAGCCAGATGGCGCCGTTCTACACGGTACTGGCGCTGTGGGTCGGCTCGCTCTTCTGTGCCTGTCTGCTGAAGACCGGGATCCGGGAGGAAGACCGACCGAAAAAGCTTCGCATGACACAGCATTACATCGGCCGCTATGCGCTGTTTCTGAGCTGCGCACTGCTGCAGGCACTGGTTACGGTGGCAGGAGTACTCCTGTATGTGGAGATCGAATGCGCCCATCCCTGGTACTTCGTCCTGGCGGGGATTGTCTCAAGTATGTGCTTTGTGACGATCAACTATGTTCTGTCCTTCACACTGGGCAGCGCCGGACTCGGGGCGTCGGTCATCATCATGGTGGTGCAGGTCGCCGGCTCCGGCGGCACCTATCCGGTCGAAGTACTGCCGAAGATCTTCCAGATCCTGTATCCGTTCATGCCCTTTAAATTTGCCATGAACGCGATGCGCGAAGCGGTATCTGGCCTCTACGGAACTTACTTCAGGGACAATATCCGGACGATGCTGCTCATAACTCTGGGATGCCTGATTCTGGGGCTGATCATCTACTACCCGGGCAAACTACTGAATGATACGATAGAAAAGAGCAAGAAAGCGACAGGCGTCATGATCTGAAGAAGGGTTCAGCCCCCGCCTTCGGCGGGGGCTGACTTGCATAAGCAATACAATGAAAAGCAGGCGGGCAGATGACAGGATCGAAGTATTTTTTTCGGTTGTGAAAAGGCCCTGCCTATGGTATGATATGTACATCGCATCTGCAACATCGTGTTCAAGGAGAACTTATATGAAGAAAATCATCGTAACCGGCGGCGCCGGATTTATCGGGAGCAATTTTATCTTCCATATGCTGGAGAAGCATCCGGAGGACCGGATCATCTGCGTGGACAAGCTGACCTATGCGGGAAATCTGTCCACCCTGGCCCCGGTTATGGACAGGCCGAATTTCCGCTTCTGCAAAACGGATATCTGCGACCGGGAAGCTATCTATCGGCTCTTTGAGGAAGAGCACCCGGACATCGTGGTGAACTTTGCCGCGGAGAGCCATGTGGACCGGTCCATCGAAAACCCGTCCATCTTTCTGGAAACCAACATCATCGGAACCTCGGTCCTGATGGATGCCTGCCGGAAATACGGCATTGAGCGCTATCACCAGGTCTCAACGGACGAGGTCTACGGAGATCTGCCGCTGGACCGACCGGACCTGTTCTTCACCGAGGAGACGCCGATCCACACCTCGTCCCCCTACAGCAGCAGCAAAGCCTCCGCGGACCTGCTGGTCCTGGCCTATCACCGGACCTACGGCCTGCCGGTCAGCATCTCCCGCTGCTCCAACAACTATGGACCCTACCACTTCCCGGAGAAGCTCATTCCGCTCATGATCATCAATGCCCTGCACGATCAGCCGCTTCCGGTATACGGGGCAGGACTAAATGTCCGCGACTGGCTCTATGTGGAAGATCACTGCAAGGCCATCGATCTGGTGATTCATAACGGCCGGGTCGGCGAGGTCTATAACATCGGCGGACACAATGAGATGCAGAACATCGAGATTGTGCGGCTGATCTGCGACCGGCTGCACAAGCCGGAGAGCCTCATCACCTATGTGACGGACCGGAAGGGACACGACCTGCGCTACGCCATTGACCCGACCAAGATCCACAATGAGCTGGGCTGGCTCCCGGAGACGAAGTTCGCCGACGGAATTGAGAAGACCATCGACTGGTACCTGAAGCACGAAGACTGGTGGCAGCCGATCGTCACCGGCGAATACCAGACCTACTACGAGAGAATGTACGGAAACCGGTAAGACGGCGCCGGAACAGGGACGAAAACAGCAAATTTCGGCAGGAATGAAACATGAAACTGTATCAATGGCAGGAAAATTGCCTCAGAGCCTGGGAAGAGCATGAC
>JAFRLD010000237.1 GCA_017431395.1 Bacillota bacterium
GCCTGTCCGCGGTCAACGATCGCGACTCCTCTTATGTCACTTCCATTTTGCAGTTTGCTATAGTCTTTCATCGATGCCTCCTTTTACCCAAATATGGCCAGCAGCAGGTTCCCGTCATAGAGCGAACCCGCCAGATATGAAAACTTAAGTCCCTCTGAGATCGACTCCGCGGTTTCCGGTGAAGCCATCTGCATCACCGGGATCAATGCCGCCAGGAACAGAAATGCCAGAAGCAGCCCTTCCGCGCCTCCGACGATCATCCCGCCAAGCTTGTTCGCGAAAGAAACGGGGCCGTCGCCCTTTAATTTCGAGATCGGCCGGATCACCAGGATCAGCACCAGCCGGACCGCGATCACCATCAGCAGGAAGGCCATCACCGTAAGGACCAGCCCTTGCAAAGTATTGACCAGTAGTTCCACCTCGTTTTGGACGGCGCTGTCGATGCTCCCGCTGAGGATCGTCGGCAGGCTGTCCGTTGCGGAAGTCACGTTCTCCGCCGTTCCTCCGATATGCTCCATCAGGATCTCATGCACCTTGGCACCGACGAAGCTCTTCTCCAGAAGGTCCTTCACGAACGGCGCCATAAAAACACCCATCGCCAATGCTCCCAGCCATCCCAGCAGCCTTACTACGATATATAAGAATCCTTTCGCCATGCCGATCCCCATAGGGATGATGATCAGCGCGGCCGTAATGATGTCCAATATCATATCCGCTCTATCCTTATCCTTCGAAAAAAGCGGAGTGGAGCACCCCGCTTTTTTCATCTTCGTTATTATTATTCCTCGCTGACCAGATTTTGCTGGACACCTTCCTCGATGACCATCTGCTTCAGCCGATCGATGTGCACATCCGCCGCCTGACGGGCACGCGTCTCGTCTCCGCTGGCAATGGCCTCGATGATCTCCCTGTGCTCCTCCGGCATGTTCTCTGCTCCTTTGAAATTATCATAGTAGATGTACCGGAAGCGGAGCACCAGTTCCTGCAGCTGCTCCACCATGTTGACCAGGATCTTGTTGTTGCAGGAATCTACGATCATCCGGTGAAACTGCGTATCATACCGGATCATATCCTTCATGTTCCCGGCTGCGACCGCTTCATTGTAATGGTCGGCGACCTCTCTAAGCTCCTCCATCTCGACCGGGGTCATTCTGGTAGCCGCGAAGTATGCAGCCAGGCCCTCCAGGTCCTGCCGCACCTCCAGGATCTCTACCATGTCCTGTGTCGATATCATGGAAGCATATGCGCCGCGGCGCGGCTCGATGGTTACAAGGCCTTCCTTCTCGAGCTTACGGATGGCCTCCCGGATCGGTGTCCGGCTGACGCCCATCTCCTCAGCGAGGTCGACCTCCATCATCCGTGTTCCCGGAACGATCGCTCCGGTCAGGATCTGTATCTTCAATTCTTCATAGACCATTTCCCGCAGGGGCTTATGATTCTGGATGTCAAAATTCAACATGACGGTTCTCTCCCCTAATGCGATCTGTGCTCCCGGTCCGTATCCTGAGTCTTTACCAGGTGGTTCTCGTCCAGAAACTCTCTCGGTTGATCTCCTGCATCTCTGCGCTGATCCGTTTCGCTTCCTCCCGGTTTTCGCAAAGTCCGAACACCGTCGGTCCGCTCCCGCTCATCAGGACTTTCCCATTCTTGCACAAATCTTGCATTTTGTTCTTTGTATACACAACTATAGGATACCGCTTCAAAGTGAAATTTTCAAGTACATTGATCATGTTTTTTTTCACTACAGTTATGTCTTTTTCATCAAGCGCACGGATCATTTCCCCGACATCCGGACGCTCCGGGATCTCTTCATGATCGACTCCCTGATAGGCTTCCGCCGTTGAAACGCTGATCGGCGGCTTCGATAGAACGATGTCCGATCTGAGACCCGGAACCGGCCGCAGCTCTGTCCCGCGACCAACCGCTTCCGCACAGTGGCATGCCAGCGGATCTCCGTCAAAATCGTTCTGCAGTATCGGATCTGCCGCTGCCTGCCCCATGACGCAGAACGGAACATCTGAGCCAAGCTCCGCCCCAAGCCGGCAAAGCTCCGTGAGATCCAGTCCCAGCGACCACAGCCTGTTGATCCCATGGATCACCGCCGCACAGTTACTGCTGCCCCCGGCAAGTCCCGCCGCGACCGGGATGCGCTTGCGGATATCGATTCGGATCTCGCCGCTTCTCTCCCCGCCGTATTCATTGATCATGAGCTCCGCAGCCCGCCAGGCCAGATTCCTCCGGTCCGCCGGCAGATAGCTCCGGTTCGTTCCGATGCTGATACGGATCCTCCCCTGCGCTCCGTCCGGATCTGCTTCGCAAAGGCTGGTCTCCTCAGCCCCGCTTTCCGTCCACCGGATCGCCACATCATCGTGCAGCAGGATCTGCTGCAGGATCATATGGATCTCGTGGAAGCCTCCCGGAAGCAGGCCTTTCACATCCAGGCACAGATTGATCTTCGCGTATGATTTCAGTTCGA
>JAFRLD010000238.1 GCA_017431395.1 Bacillota bacterium
CGGATCACCACGGAAGAGGAATTTGACGAGTACATGAAGCACATGGTGCTCAAAGGGTTCGGCGGGACGGATTTTCGTCCGGTATTCGAGCACGTGGACGAGTTGCTTCGCCAGCACGAGTTCGCGAACCTGAAGGGCCTGATCTATTTCACGGATGGATACGGGACTTTCCCGAACGATCCGCCGGCCTATGATGCGGCATTCATCTTTCTTGACCAGGGATATGAACTGCCGGAGGTGCCGGTATGGGCCATAAAAATGATATTGAAGGAAGATGAGATCCGAGAATTTTGAGATCGACAACGGAATACTGACCGGCTATACCGGAGAAGAGGCTTACCTTCAGATCCCGGAGGGAGTGCATACCATCGGGGAGCGCGCGTTCCACAACTGCCGGTCCCTTCGGGAGGTGACGATCCCTGAAGGGGTGCGGACGATCGATCCGGAAGCCTTCCAGCTCTGCGCCAATCTCACGGAGATCCGTGGCGGCGAGGGCATTACCCGCATCGGTAGGGATGCATTCGCAGGGACTCCCTGGTACCGGAGATACGCAGGGAACGAGACCGGCTGGGCCCCGTCTGAGGGGGAATTCAAGATGGTCGGACGTGTGCTCGTACGGGCGAAGCGGAATATCCGGCTTGCGGAGATCCCGGAGGGGACTCTCGCCATCGCGGCAGACGCTTTCACGGACTGTACACTGATGGAAGAGGTCCGGATCCCGTCCAGCGTCACCTATATCGGGTGGCGGGCGTTCTCTGAATGCATGGGACTCGTCCAGGTGAGGATCCCGGGGACGGTGAAGCGGATCGGCTGGCATGCTTTCGAGAAGTGCAACCGCCTCAGCAGCGTCTGCCTGGAGGAAGGCATCGAGACCATGGAGAACGGAGTGTTTTCCAGCTGCCGGTCTCTCCGGACCATGCGGATCCCGGCGAGCGTGAGGAGTTTTGGGGGATGGATGTTCTTCAGCTGCGTGAATCTGGAGGAGGTCTGGTTCGACGGCCCGGTGGAAGAGCTTCCTGAGCGGTGCTTCTCCAGCTGCCTCAAGCTGATGCATGTGCACCTGGCGGAGGGCCTTAAACGGATCGGGGTCGAGGCATTTTATGAATGCACCGTGCTCCAGGAGGTGATCCTGCCGGAGGGACTTCTGGAGATCGGGCGGCTTGCCTTCGGCCGGGACAGGTATTTCGAAACCCTGGTCCTGCCGGGGAGCCTTCAGAAGCTGGACGAATCGGTGTTTCACGGGTGTGCGGGATTTGCTGAGCTCACGCTGCCGGGCTTCCTTAAAGAACTGCCGGAAAACACCTTTCACGGGTGTGCCGGCATTGAGGAGCTGACGATCTCGGAGGGCGTGCAAAGGCTGGGCCGCCATAGTTTCACCGGCTGCCGCAGGATCAGAGAACTTAAGATGCCGGATTCCATGCGGGAGATCGATGACGGCTGTTTCGAAGGTTGCACGGGGCTGCTGAAAGTACAGCTCGATCCGGGGCTTAAACGGCTCGGCAGGGCAGCCTTTGCAAGATGCGTGAAGATCGAGGAGATGGAACTGCCGGAGAGCCTCACGGAGATCGGGGACCTTGCCTTCGACCACTGCATAGGGCTTGCGGACGCAGAGGAGAATATCATACAGAAGGGCGTGTTCTATGCGCACATCGGAGAGAGGAGCGAGCTTACCGTCCCGGCGGGCTGCCATAGGGTGGCCAGCGGGGCTTTCGCAGGGGGCCGGAGATACCAGAAGATTCTCCTGCCGGAGGAGACTAGCGAAGTGGGCAGCGGTGCTTTTCGCCGCTGTGAGAACCTGGAGGACGTCCGGATCCTGTCGCCCCGGGTGGACCGGATCGGAGAGGAACCCTTCGAAGGCTGCCGGCACCTGATCTGCCTTACCGCATGCGGGATCGGGCCGGAGTCCTTTGAAGAAGAGGCCGTGCGAACGGCTGCGGCACTGGGCTTCGGACGGGACTATGAACGTTACCCGCAGGAGATCGCCGCCCAGTATCGGTCTTATATAGCCGGACGCGAAGAGAAGATCGTGAAAGCCGCCATCGACCGGCAGCTGACCGATTCGCTCAGATACTTCACAGATCAGAGGGCGATCGGATCGGAAGTCTTCCCGCGGATCCTGGAATACGCGCAGCAGAAACGGCGGATGGAGATCGTTGCGGTGCTCCTGGAATACCGCAAGGGGCTTGGAACAGCGGATGCGTTCAGTCAATACGCGCTGTAGAAACGGAGATAGGCCATGAATATCAAACAGGCAAAGGAACAGATCAAAAACGCGATGACCGCATACTTTACCAGAGATGAGCTGGGAAACTATGCGATCCCCATCGAAAAACAGCGGCCGGTGCTGCTGATCGGACCGCCGGGCATCGGTAAGACGGCCATTATGGAGCAGGTGGCCGCGGAGCTGGGGGTAGGGCTGGTGTCTTACTCTATGACCCATCACACGCGGCAGTCGGCGCTTGGCCTGCCGTTCATCACCCATCAGGAATTCGAAGGGTATGAATACCAGATGTCCGAGTACACGATGAGCGAGATCATAGGATCCATTTACGCGCTGATGCGGGAGACGGGCGTCCGGGAAGGGATCCTGTTTCTGGATGAGATCAACTGTGTCTCGGAAACGCTGGCGCCCTGCATGCTCCAGTTCCTGCAGTACAAGGTCTTCGGTCAGCACCGGATCCCGCCGGGCTGGATCGTCGTGACGGCCGGCAATCCGCCGGAATACAACAAGTCCGTCCGGGATTTTGACATCGTCACCTGGGACCGGCTGAAACGGATCGATGTGGAGGCGGACTACGATGTGTGGAGGGAATATGCCTCCGCCCGAGGTGTCCACCCATCCATCCTGACCTATCTGGCGGCGAGAAAAAAGGACTTCTACAAGGTCGAAAGCACCGCCGCCGGCAAGCATTTCGTAACGGCCCGCGGATGGGAGGACCTGTCGGAGATGATCCGCCTCTATGAGAAGAACGATCTGACGGTGGATGAGCTTCTGATCGGCCAGTACATCCAGACGCCAAAGATCGCCAAGGACTTCGCGATCTATTATGACCTGTTCCGCAAGTACCGGAGCGACTATCAGATCGACCGGATCTTAGACGGAACGGCAGGCTCTGACGTGCTCTTCAGGGCGCAGCGGGCGCAGATGGATGAGCGGATGAGTTTCCTCGGGCTGCTCTTCGACGCAGTCACATCAGAGCTGCGGCAGACCTGCGAAAGGGAGGATGTCCTGGACATCCTGACGCCCGTGCTCCGGGAAGTGAAGCAGGAAATGATGGGAGCATCTGACCGGGAGACAAATGCTCCCGAGACATTAGAGGAGCATATCCGAAGGCTTGAGCAGGAGCTGGATAAGGGCCGCAGGGCATCGGCACTTTCCCCGAACCGGCAAAAGGCCATGCAGCGGGCGGGCCTCTGCCTGGAAGGCATGCGGGCGGAACTCCTGCGGAGGGGAATCTCCTCCGGGGAGGAAGGCTTCGGGCTCGTGCAGCAGGAGTTCGGCCAGCTTTTGGAGGAATTAAAGACTTCTGCCGCACGCGGCACAGAGGTGCTCTCCAATGCGTTTGACTTCTGCGAACAGGCCTTCGAGGCGGAGGACGCGCAGGAAAAAAGCGAGATCATAAAAAGCGGCGGTCAGGAGATCCTGGTCTTCGTGACGGAGCTCACGGTCAACTACTATACGGCAAGATTCATAGGACACTATGGATGTGATAAATATTATATGCACAACAAGCAGCTGCAGTTTGCCCAGCGGCAGATGGAGATCGCAAGGCAGGTCGAAGACCTGACGTGGGATCTGTAATAGAGTCGTCACTTCGTATAAGAGGAGGGAACACACATGAACAAATATGAGTCGGAACACAGAGAACTGGTGGCACAGGTGGCGCATTGCCTGCCTTTGATCGAAACGGAACGGGCGGCATTCATCAAAGCGGAGTACGGAAGGCTTGCCGCGATCATAGGTACGGGCTACTGGAACAAGGAGATCGAGGATTACGAGATCTTTCACGGACGCAAAGGGGATGAGCTGGCGCTGATCGATGACCGCCCGCACGATCCGTACGCGATCACCGTGGAGGAAATGTACTGGATCACGCAGCAGTACAAGAAGATCGAGCGGTGCGGAACAGAGACCTACACTTTGTTCTTCAACATGATGCCGGAGGATAAAGAACGGTTCCGGCTGCTGTCGGACATGTGGCATAAGCTTTCCCACGGCGAACTGGTGAGCGAGGAGCAGATCCGGCAGCTGGATGAAGGCCACGACCGTTTCATCGACGGGAAGCTGACGAATCCGGTCAAGGTCGTGGGAAACATCGAATACGATCAGGCGCCGGATGGCGGACTGAACGGCGGCTTTAATTTCAACAACAGCTTCTGATCAAGGGAGGGCTGAACATGCAGATCACGAACAAAGAAACGAAAGACTATATTCTCCGTGTGGAGATCGCCGTCGATAAAGAAGAATTCGACAGGGCCAGGCATAAGGCCTACATGGATCAGACGGACCGTTATCCGGTCATGGGCAAGGCTCCGGGACTGGCGCTTCTTTCGGACCTGGAGATGACTTACGGACCGGCGGTGCTCTTTGATGAGGCCCTGGGAAAGGTCATTCCGGAGGCTTTCAATCAGGCACTTACGGAGGGCGGATACCGGATCATGGGACGCCCGAAGGTAGACGATATGCAGTTCACACCGGACGGAGGGGTGAAGTTCAGCGTCCAGGCAGACCTTTATCCGGATGTAACGCTGGGCCAGTACCGCGGCATCGCGGTGCCCTACCGCAGGAGCGAGCAGCAGCTGGAGTTCGAGCGGGCCGTGGTGCAGAAGGCCTGTGAGAACATGCAGGGAGAGATCCCGCCGCACATGATCGAGCAAAAGCTGGACGCCATCACCGCGCAGGAGAAGATCAATGTGAACAATGATGCGGTCTATCATTTGCTGGCGGATATGCTCGTTCTGGTGGATCAGGCATATAAGGCAGCCGGCGTAGTGCGGCCGATGGTGCAGGTGCGCCGGGAGGCCATGGACCTGATGCTCCAGACGGCA
>JAFRLD010000239.1 GCA_017431395.1 Bacillota bacterium
AACGCCCAGTTCTTTTCTTCCGGCATTCAGGATGGTGTTGAATGTGCCGTGGACGATGCCCTGCGGTCCGATGTACATCCAGCCGCCGGCGGTCATCTGTCCGTAGTTGGCGACGCCCATCTGCTCCGCGACTTCCCAGTCATCCAGATTGTCGTACATACCGATCATCATGGAGTTGGTGATGATGACACGCGGTGCTTCCGGCTTGCTCGGGAAGAGTCCGAGCGGATGTCCGGATTCAACGACCAGCGTCTGCTCATCGGTCATGACCTCCAGGTATTTCTTGATCAGTCTGTACTGGAGCCAGTTCTGGCAGACCTGTCCGGTCTCACCGTAGGTGACGAGCTCGTATGGATAGAGAGCGACTTCGAAGTCCAGGTTGTTATCGATCATGACCTGGAACGCCTTGCCTGCCAGGCAGTTTCCCTTGTACTCGTCGATCGGTTTGCCGTAGAGACGGCCTTCCGGTCTGTAACGATACGCATATACCCGGCCATAGTTCTTCAGCTCTTCCATAAATTCCGGAGCCAATGTCTCGTGCAGTTCTTCCGGCACATAACGAAGCGCGTTCTTAAGAGCGATCTTCGTCTGTGCTTTGGTCAGGCGGAAGCCTCTGTCCGGAGCTCTACGGATGCCTTCCTGAAACTCGGGATATTCCGGGAGCTCGTTTCCCAGCTTGATCGTCATTGCGTTTCCAATGGATTTGTTATCTAACATAGTGCTTCTCCTTGTTCTGAATGATCCTTTACCGTTATTCTACTTCAGTTTCACTACTTTCTCAACAGCCTCGATGATTCCGCCGTCCTTGACCATCTCGTCGAACTTCGCCAGTTCAGGCTCCATGATGATGTCCTCTTCGATCGGGTCGGAGTACTTGCGGATGTAGTCGTAAGCCGCTCTTGTAGCCGGTGCCAGATTCTTGATGCCGTCCTGTCCCAGTTCTTCTCTGAGCCAGATCGCCTGTGCTGCCGCGCAAAGCTCAATGCCGATTACCTTCTGCGCGTTATCCAAAACCATAGCCGCGGTTCTTGCCGCTGTCGTTCCCATGGATACGTGGTCTTCCTGATTCGCGGATGTCGGGATCGAGTCGACGCATGCCGGATGGTCGTAGATCTTATTCTCGGAAACCATGGATGCTGCCGCATACTGGGCAATCATGAATCCGGAGCAGACGCCGCCGTACTTGGTCAGGAATGCCGGAAGTCCTTCGGAGATCGCCGGGTTGACCAGACGCTCGATTCTTCTCTCGGAAACGTTCGCCAGTTCGGAGATCGCGATCTTCAGGAAGTCGAATGCCAGCGCCATCGGCTGTCCGTGGAAGTTACCGCCGGAGATGACCTCGTCATCTTCCGCGAATACCAGCGGGTTGTCCGTAACGGCGTTGATCTCTCTTGCGACGATGTCACGTACGTATTCTATCGCGTCTCTGGAAGCGCCGTGGATCTGCGGTGCGCATCTCTGAGAGTACGGATCCTGCACCTTCGTCGCGTGGAGCGGCTTGGCGTTCTCTGATCCGTCCAGCAGTTTCATCAGATTCTCCGCTTCCTTGATCTGTCCTCTCTGTCCGCGGATCTCGTGAACCTTGTGATCGTAAGCCTTGCGAATCGCCTGCTGCGCCTCACCTGTCAGCGCGACTGCGATATCAGCGATCTTCAGAAGCTTGAAAGCATCCCACAGAACATTGAGGCCGACTGCCGTCATCATCTGTGTTCCGTTGTTCAGCGCCAGACCTTCCTTCGCTGCCAGCTCGACCGGCTTGATGCCTTCCTTCTTCATTGCTTCTTTCGCTTCGACGATTTTGCCCTTGTATTCGACCATGCCCAGCCCGATCAGTCCCAGCGCGATGCAGGACAGCGGAGCCAGGTCGCCGGAGGATCCGACGGAACCCTTCTCCGGAACGATCGGATGGATTCCTGCGTTCAGCATATCCACCATGGTCTGTACGGTTGAGAACCGGATACCGGAGTAGCCTCTGCACAGGTTGTTGCATCTGAGCAGCATCGCGGCTCTGACGTATTCCACCGGATACGCGTCTCCCATCGCACAGGTGTGGCTGATGATCAGATTCTTCTGCAATGCCGCTGTCTCTTCTTCGGAAATCGCCACGTTCGCGAACTTGCCGAAGCCTGTCGTCAGGCCATAGATAACAGCACCTTCCTTCAGCTTCTTCTCAACGTACTCGCGGGACTGGTTCATCGCTTCTTTCGCTTCTCCTGCGATGATGACCTTCTCGCCCTCACGGCAAACCCTGATGACTTCCTCAAAAAGCAGGTCTTTACCATTAATAATAACAGCCATAATTCCTCCTCCTTACCTTACTTATACCATTTTCATGGGTTTTCGTTCTTTTTCTATCCGGCTCCTCAGGGAACCTCCAGGGGCTTATAATCGCTCCCCGGCAAAACGCTTCTTTTGCAGTTTAATTGTATCAAATATCCTGTACAATGACTACCCTTTTACAGAATTTGGCATCTCTCTAATTCGCTAAAGCGCTGCTACGAACAAGTGGTAATGCTATATCATTTCGCATTGTCAAATATTACCATTCGTTTTTGTCCACAAAAATCTCCGGAGCATTAATTCGCTCCGGAGATAACGAGAGTCGTTATTGCAGTGTTTCTCAGTTATTCCTGAATTCTTCAGCTTTCAGAGTCTGCCTATCCGTCTCAGAACCGAAACTCCCCGCTCTTGCCCCCGGACTTTTCGACCAGATGGATCTCACGGATGACCATGCGCTTATCGATGGCCTTGCACATATCATAGATGGTGAGCAGAGCCACTGAGACCCCGGTCAGGGCCTCCATCTCCACGCCGGTCTTCCCCTCGGTCACCGCCCGGCAGATGGCCTTGATCTCGCAGGCCTCCTCATCGACTTCGAAAGTCACCGCCGCATTGGTCAGAGACAGCGGATGGCACATCGGGATCAGATCGGACGTCCGCTTCGTGCCCATGATCCCGGCTACCTGCGCGACCGTCATCACATCTCCCTTCTTGACCTTGTGCCCCAGGACAGCATCCATGACCTCCCGGCTCACCGCGATCGTTCCTTCTGCGATCGCGACCCGGTGGGTCACATCCTTGCCGGACACATCGACCATATACGCGTTTCCTTTGTCATCAAAATGTGTGAACTCCATACCTTCTCCTCTCACTCATGCAAAAGCTGGTCACCTCAGTCCCTAAGAAGCAGGACCGCCTCTTCTTTTAACTGCAGCCAGTCCGGCGCAGGACTCGCATCCAGCCGGCGGCGCTCCTCTTCCTGTACGAACCAGCAGATCGTCTCGGGCTCTTCGGCCGTTCCGCTCCCCGGCCCGGCTATGCCAGCCGCGGTCTCCCCGGCCGGTGCGATATAATACCGGCGCTCGAAGGGAAGCTCGTCCACTCCCGACAAACGGAATGGAATACAGTTCTCCCGGCGCTCTCCCCAGACCGGCTCGAAAAAATGGGCCCGGTAGCCAATCGCCGTGATCTCCTCGGGGATCTCCCGGCGAAGATGCAGGTCGATGCCCCAATCCGTCAGCCTTAAGGTATGGGCGTCCAGCCTTCGGGCGGCCGAGAAATTCTTGCACCCGGTCATTTTCGCAACGGGCTTCGTATGCGGATGATCGAACAGCACCTGTGTCTTGCCCCGGGCCAGGATCCGTCCCTGTTCCATGATCAGCAGTTCCTCACTGAACCGGTAGATCTCGTCCCGGCTGTGGGATACCAGGATGACCTGCCCCTGATACCCTTCGAGCATCGAGATCAACTCATGCTGCAGCCGTTCCTTCAAATGCTGGTCCAGCGCGGAGAACGGCTCATCGAGCATGATCAGGTCCGGCTGATACGCCATGATCCTGGCCAGTGCCACCCTCTGCTGCTGCCCTCCGGAGAGCTGTCCCGGCAGATGGTCCTCCAGACCCTGCAGGCGGAACCGGCTGATCATTTCCCGGACCCGCTCATCCCTCTGCGCTGCGGGAAGCCTCAGTCCGGCTGCGATGTTCTGGGCGACGGTCATCGTCGGGAACAAAGCATAGTTCTGGAACATATATCCCACGTTTCGTTTCTGCGGTTTCAGATTGATCTTTTTCGCAGAATCGTACAGAACATGGTTTGACGCAGGATCATCGCCGGTCCCGATCACGATCCGTCCGCGGTCCGGCTGCTCGATGCCTGCGATGCTTTTTAGCGTCATGCTCTTGCCGCAACCGGAGGGGCCCAGGATCCCTATGCGTCTGACGTTGCTTGAAAACGATATGTCGAGCTGGAAGTCCCCGAGTTTTTTCTGGATATCAACGAGAAACCCCATGCTACCACCGTTTGATATTCTTCATGTTCCGTCCGGTCAGCAGATTGACCAGGAAGATGATAAGGAACGCGATCAGCAGGACCACGACGACCCAGAATCCAGCCGTCACATAGTCCCCGTCCTGGATGACCATAGCGATCCGCTGTGACACCGTCCCGGTCTTGCCCGGGATGTTGCCGGCCAGCATCGAAGTGGCACCGTATTCCCCCATCGCCCGTGCGAAAGTCAGGATCGTGCCGGAAGCGATCCCCGGCCCCGCGGTCGGGACCACGATGCGCCAGAAAATACTTGTCTCCGACATGCCCAGCGTCCGCCCGGCATACACCAGATTCGCGTCGATCTGCTCGAAAGCGGCTCTCGCGTTCCTGTACATGAGCGGGAAAGCGATCACCGTCGCCGCGAGGATACAGCCGAGCCAGGTCTGCACGACCTGGATGTCCAGCTGCTGGTCGAGAAAGATCCCGATCGGCCGCCGGCGGGAAAAGATCAAAAGCAGGATGAAGCCTGCCACTGTCGGCGGCAGCACCATCGGCAGCGTCAGGATCCCGTCCACGACCGCTTTGACCTTATATGACAGTTTCACGACCTTCCGGGCTGCATATAGTCCAATGAAAAATGAGATGATCGTTGCAACGACACCTGTTTTCAGGGATATGATCAGCGGACTCCAGTCCAGGCTTTCGAGAAATTCTGCCATCGATTCTCCTTTGGTGGAAGGGGGCAAAGCCCCCTCCATTTCATTATTTCACATTCGTATCAAAGAGATGCGTGTCGTACAGGGCCTTGGCATTGTCATCGGTGAAGTAAGCGAGTACCGCTGCAGCTGCTTCGGTCTCCGCTTCATCCGCATCCTGGTTCACGATCTGGGCGATCGGGTAGATGATGTCCCCGGTCACGTCATACGGAACGGTCTCCAGGATCTCAACGTCTTTCTCATGTCCATAGGTATCGGACAGATATACTGTGCCTACCTCACAGGAGCCTTCCTGTACCGCGGTCAGGACCTTGCTGACATTACCCTGCTCGCTGATCTCTACTCCACCCAGTGCCTCGGACACTTCCTGTGTCGTGATGGCTGCCGGATCCTCAGCCTCCTCCAGGATGCCCAGGTTCATCAGGGCCTGCCGGGTGTACTTGCCGACCGGCACGCTGCCGTCCGCCAGCGCTATGCTCTTGGCGTCTTTGAGGTTCTCGAGGCCGGTGACCGCTGTACCGCTGTCCGGATAGGTGATGACGACCAGCTGATTGTTCAACACATTGGTCCTGGTTCCATCCACGACCAGACCTTCCCCCTCGAGCTCGTCCATCTGCTTCTGCGCCGCGCTGAAGAAGACATCGCACGGAGCCCCTTCCTTGATCTGCTCCATCAGGGTGCCGGAGCTGTCGCAGTTGAGCACGATGTCGATGTCCGGATTCGCTTCTTCGAAGCTTGCTTCCAGCTCCTCCAGAGAGGATTGCATGCTCGCCGCCGCGAAGACCAGGACTTCCGTCTTCTCCGCACTCGCCGCGCTGTCGTCCGTTCCCGCCTCATCCGTGCCGGAACTTCCGCAGCCCGCGAATACGAACGCCATAGCGACTGCCAGCAATGCGATCAATACTTTCCTGTTCATAAAAAACCTTCCTTTCTTCCTTAGCGATTGTGACATTCTAAGATTTTTTATGACTTCGTGTGACTGACTTGACTTAAAATAATCCTTGAAGTTCTTTCTACTTCCTCGCACAGTCGTGCGCCCGTCCCAGCAGG